>CAYWAX010000046.1:0-13437 GCA_964456425.1 uncultured Nitrospinaceae bacterium
TAGGACAGGTACATATATGTAAAGAAGTAGTAGTTTGAAATAATTTCATAATATGGCCGGATACCATTGAGTATTCGGCCATATTAAAGTTTCCTTAAAGATTTGGGTGCATGAATGACAAGCTTTATTATTAGGCGTGCATTGCAGGCTCTTGTGTTGATCAAGTGCGTACTGATTTTTGTTTTTCTGCTTCTCCATATTAGTGGAGATCCTATTTCAGTAATGCTTCCTGAGGAAGCTACGAAAGAAGAAGAAGCTCTTTTACGTAAACAGTATGGTTTTGATAAGCCTCTTATAGTCCAGTATGGGATGTTTTTTTCCAAAGTCTTAAAGGGTAGTTTTGGAGACTCTTTTGAGACTGAAGAACCTGCACTTGGTTTAGTCTTAAGTCATATGCCTGCAACTATACAACTCGCAGGAACAGCATTTATTGTATCAATTTTAATTGGTCTTCCACTGGGTTGCTTCGCAGCACTGAAAGAACATTCGATGCTTGATAGAGTTTGTATGATTGGTGCAGTTTTAGGTCAAGCTCTTCCTGGATTCTGGTTAGGATTAATTTTGATACTTGTTTTTGCGGTAAACTTACGCCTTCTTCCATCTTTTGGTTACGGAAATTGGTCCCATCTAATTATGCCAGGAATTGCCGCATCTGTTTTTCATACCGCAAGATTAGCCAGATTAATGCGTTCAGAAATGTTAGAAGTCCTTCGAGCAAACTATATAACTACGGCTAGATCAAAAGGACTAATGGAAAGAGTTGTTTTATTTAGACATGCTATGAAAAATTCTGCAATTCCAATTGTGACTGTTCTCGGCTTAGATTTAGCTTTGACACTCGGTGGAACAGTAATAATAGAAACCGTCTTTGCATGGCCTGGAGTTGGAAGGTTAACCGTTGAAGCAATCAACACACGAGATTTCCCTGTAGTACAAGCTGCAGTTTTTGTGCTTGCTTCCACTTTTGTTTTAATAAATATGATAGTGGATATTATCTATACATTCTTGGATCCAAGGATTAAATTTGAATGAAAAATGCTCGAGATGAAGCAAGCAAATTTATAATTTCAAAAAAACAATGGGAAGATGAACTTCCACCGGAAACTACCTGGTTTTCTAGGTTATTGACTTCTCTTTGGAAACAGAAACCTGCTTTGTTTGGGGTATTTATCTTATTTTCAGTCCTATTACTTGCGATTTTTGCCCCTATTATTTCTCCATTTGATCCAGATGAACAGTTATTCAAAAGAGCAATGAAACCTCCTTTGACAGTATATGATGGAAAGATATTGTTTATGGGAAGTGATCATTTAGGAAGGGATTTATTTAGTCGAATAATTTATGGTTCTCAGGTGTCAATTATAGTTGGTTTTTTTTCTGTTTTCTTCTCCGGAGGTATTGGACTTATGGTAGGTCTGATTTCTGGATACTTTGGAGGAAAAGTTGATTATTTTTTAATGAGACTTGCTGATTTTGTTTTATCTTTTCCATTCATTTTGATGGCTTTAGCATTTATATCTATCCTTGGTTCCAGTTTATTCTTGATAATTTTTGCTATTTCAACTCGTCTGTGGGTTATATATGCAAGGGTAGTAAGAGGTAGTGTTCTCTCATTAAGAGAAACAGAGTTTGTTATTTCTGCAAAAGCAGTTGGTGGGAGTCCTCTTCGTATTATTTTGAAACATCTTATGCCGAATGTGATTCCGCCTGTAATTATTATTGCATCTTTGTATTTGGGAAGAATGATTATTATTGAAGCAGGTTTAAGCTTTTTAGGGCTGGGAGTTCCTCCACCAACTCCAACATGGGGGGGATTGTTAGCTGAAGGACGTTCCTATATTTATGTTTCATGGTGGATTGTTACGTTTCCTGGTCTTGCGATCACAATTACAGTTCTTGGTACAAATTTAGTAGGAGATTGGTTACGAGATGTGCTTGATCCTCGTTTGAGGACAGGATAGAGATATAATCAAGGATTTTATTTTTTACTTAAATTTGATAAAGAAAAACAACCTAGAATCATTCCTGATAGCATAATGATTAATACTATAAAAGAAATCATATAATTTCCTGTCATATCATGGTTAAACCCTGCTAGGAGAGGTCCTGTTGCACCTCCAGCTCCGTAAAAAATTTGTAGCAATCCCATTATAATACCCAGTTGTTTTCCTTGGAAAGTATCTGCGGATTGTGCAGCATAGCAAGAGGTTAAACCTCCACCACCTATACCGAAAATAATTGCAAAGAAATATCCCCAATAACTATTAGCTTCCAGAAAAGGAATTAAGATTAGGAGAACTACAGATGAAAGGGATATCGTACTTACGATTGCCATTGTATATTTTCTTCCTATGAAGTCACTGATCCAACCAGAAAATAAACTTCCCGTTATTCGAAAAAATCCAGACATCCCTAAAATTATTGCCGCATTTGACATGCTGTATTTCACATCGATCATATATATTTGAAGCTGACTAATAATCGTATTGCTAAAAATTCCAATAGAAAAATTCATAAACCCAAGGATCCAGAATTGTTTTGATATCTTTATAGTCTGAACAACTCGTAAAATTTCTGAAATTGAAGTCCTTTTTTGTCCTTTAAAATCAATATTTTTTGATTTCTCATTTTCTTTTTCAAAATCAATATCTTTTGATTTATTTCTCATGAATATGAAATTTGAAGGTCCAATAATTAATATTAGAAGTAATCCGAAGAAGAGAGTTGCGTTTCTCCAGCCATAGATACGCATGATATATTCGAGAGCAGGAATTAAAAAAATAGCACCTATTCCAGGTCCAGAAAAAACTATTCCAGTAGCAAGACCTCTTTTTTTTTGAAACCAAAGTGGCATTAATGCACTATGCATTGCAAATCCACTGCAAGCTTGACCGATTGAAAGGAAAATTCCTATTAAAAAGTAAACATGCCATATTTCAGATATGAAATATCCTCCACTTAACCCTATGCCTATAATTATTGATCCTAATGGAATTACAGATCTCGCACCATATTTTTCAAAAAAAGAACCAATGAATGGACCGATTAGTGCATAAAGAACCATCATTAGAGAGAATGCCCCTCCTAATGCACCTCGACTCCATCCAAATTCATCAATTAAGGCGACTTGGAATAAAGAAAAAGACATTCTGGCACTACCATGTGTCGATAATGTAAGAAAAGAGAGTGCTACGATAAGCCATCCATAATATGTGAACTTATTCTCATTATTTTTGATATTGATAGATTTATTATTGGTCATTTTTAACAAACTCATAAGTTATATTTGGAATTAGAAAGAAATTCACAGATGGACTTTTAAGAAATTGATTTGCCTCCATCTATTATAATGGTCTGACCTGTAACGTAATTAGATGCGGATGATGATAAATAAAGGACAGTGCCGATTAAATCGTCAGGTTTTCCTAATCTTTGTAGTGGAGTTTTTTTGGAAGCCTCATCTTTAGATCCATCCTCAGTATAAACTCTAGCAGTCATTGGTGTATCCAAATTACTTGGTGCTATAGAATTAACATTGATATTAAACTTCCCCCATTCATTCGCAAGAACTTTTGTCAAAGTAATTATTCCACCTTTACTAGATGCATATGCGGCTGCTCCTTTAGAACCTTTCATTCCCTGAAGTGAAGAAGTATTTATTATTTTCCCCTGAAGATTTGGAATCATTGTTTGTTTAGCAACTTCTTGGGCAACAAAAAACATTCCCGACAAATTAACATCAATGACTTCTTCCCATACTTCTTTTTTTATGTCTTCTGCATTTATCCTAGGGTTTATTCCCGCATTGTTAAAAAGAACGTCTATTCTATTAAAATGACTTATGGATTTTTTAACTAATTTTTGTACCTGATTCTGGTCTTTCACATCTAAATGTTCAACTATTATTTGTTTGCTGGAAATTTTCATCTGGTGGGCAATATTCTGCGCTTCTTTTAAATTGAAATCAGTGAAAATCAATTTTGCCCCAAGTTTTGCAAATCCTTGCGCAATTGCAGAACCTATTGCTCCCGCTCCTCCAGTAATCAGAACTACTTTATTAAATACATCGAATAATTTAGACATTTTTTTATCACTCATTTGAAGTTTTCTCTTATAGAAAATAAAAACTACGGAATTTTCCTAATTAGATTTTTACTTTGTCCTTTGAATCGTGTACATTTGTTTTAAATCTTAAAACTAATTTGCGATGTTGAATATCTCATATTTCTCGTTAATTTTTTTAAGTAACATTAATACTACCTATTATTGTTTTTTGATTATGACATGATTTTTACTGTTTAGACTATTAGGAGCTAGGTTTTGGGAGCATTTGTTGTAAGAAGACTTCTTCAAGCAATAGTTTTAATCAAATGCGTACTCGTGTTTTTATTTTTATTGTTGCATATAACAGGCGATCCGGTAATGGTTATGGCTCCAGAGGACGCTACTGAAGAAGATATAAAACAAATTACTATCCAGATGGGATTCGATAAACCTCTTTATGTTCAATACTATCGTTTTTTTAGCGGTGTGATTAAAGGTGATTGGGGCGAATCATATGAGCATGAAGAGCCAGCTTTTGGCATCGTTATGGAGAGACTGCCTGCAACTATTCAACTAACTGCTGTAGCTTTTTCCATGTCTGTCTTAATTGGGATACCTCTTGGATGTTTTGCTGCTCTTAAAGAAAATCAAATGACGGATAGAGCCTGTATGATTGGAGCTGTCTTTGGACAAGCCCTTCCAAATTTCTGGTTAGGGTTAATGATGATTTTGTTTTTTTCAGTAACGTTAAAAATTTTGCCTTCATATGGAAGGGGAACTCCTTGGCATTTTATTATGCCTGCTTTTGTTGCCTCTTCTTATCAGATGGCGCGTTTAGCGAGATTAATGCGCTCAGAGATGTTAGAAGTTTTAAGGCAGGATTATATCCTTACAGCACGTTCAAAGGGTCTTAATGAAAAAATAGTTTTAGTTCGTCATGCGTTAAAAAATTCTGCGATTCCTATTGTTACTATTCTTGGTATTGATCTTGGTATCATGTTGGGAGGAACGGTTATAGTAGAGACAGTTTTTGCTTGGCCTGGAGTAGGAAAATTAACGATAGACGCAATCAATACAAGTGATTTTCCTGTGGTTCAGGTCGCCGTTTTTGTTTTAGCTTCTGTTTTTATCCTGATTAATACTTTTGTGGATATACTTTATACGTTTTTAGATCCTCGTCTTGATTTCAGGAAAGTATAGAATGGTATCGGAACAAAATAGTCTTAAGGCTTCTCAAATTGATTCTGATTATGACCAATTTGGTGAAGAAGTTCATTGGACAAAAAAGTTTTTGAGTTCTCTTTGGGCGTCAAAATCTGCTTTTGTTGGCGTTGTAATACTTCTTATGGTTATTTTTACTGCAGTTTTTGCAAAGTTTCTTTCCCCAATGGATCCTTCAGAACAATCCTTATTATTAAATATGAAACCTCCTGGATTTGAATCTGGAGGAAAAGTATTTTGGTTTGGGACCGATCATCTAGGTAGAGATCTTTTAAGTAGAGTAATTTATGGTTCACAGGTTTCGATTATAGTCGGTGTTTTTTCGGTTTTGATTTCTGGATCTGTCGGACTTATTCTTGGTCTCATATCAGGATTTTATGGTGGAAAGATCGATTATATGCTGATGAGATTGGTTGATTTTATCCTTTCTTTCCCTTTTATTTTACTTGCTCTTGCAACAATTAATGTTGTAGGTCCAAGTTTAACGCTTATTATTGTAGTAATTTCGGTTCGTATGTGGACAGCTTACGCGCGTGTAGTAAGAGGAAAAGTTTTAAGTTTGAAAGAGTCTGAGTTCATTACTGCAGCACATAGTATTGGTGCTAGCAATTGGCGAATTTTAATGTTGCATTTACTTCCTAATACCTTAAGTCCTGTGATTATTATTGGTTCCCTTTATCTTGGAAGAATGATTGTTATAGAAGCGGGACTAAGTTTTTTAGGACTAGGTGTTCCTCCACCAAGACCTACTTGGGGCGGAATTCTTAGTGAGGGTCGTAATCATATCTACTTAGCCTGGTGGATAGTTACTTTCCCAGGTATAGCAATCACTATTACCGTTTTGGGTTCTAATATGGTAGGTGATTGGTTAAGAAATGTTTTGGACCCTAGACTTCGGGCACGTTCTTAGTTTTAAAGTAATAAGTTTACTACCTATTGTAAGTTTTCTTAAAAAGTATTATTATCCTATCTATCAAAATATTTTAGAGATTAACAATTGAAGCAGTACTGTTTCTTCTAATCAACGGAGGATTTTTGCAAATGAAGAAGTTTAGTGTTTTTTTAGTTTTGGTGTTCTCCATTTGTCTGTTTAATACAGCGGACTTGGTAGCTGCACCAAAAGGTACTATCAAGGTTGGATTTACTTCTCAGCCTTCCACTTTTGATCCACACAGAATTACTGGATTCCCAATGAATCTTCATTATCCATTAGTTTTTGATAATCTGGTTTTTCGTGATAGAAGTGGAAAGATTATTCCTAAATTAGCAAAATCTTGGAAGAATCTAAGTAAGACAACTGTTGAATTTAAATTAAGAAAAGGTATTAAGTTTAGCAACGGTGAAGACTTAGATGCAAATGCAGTAAAATATAGTTTAGAAAGAATTGTTAAGTGGAAAAAATATGGTTTTAAAAAACAAAGTAGACAAATTGGTTATTTTAGATCTCTAAGTCATGTGGATGTTGTAGATAAATACACGGTTCATGTGCATTCTAAGTATCCTGATCAGTTCATGATTTCTCCATTAACTAGTTATGGAGCTATTGTTCCTCCTAAATATTATTCCTCAACTCCACATAAGAAACTTGCAAGAAAGCCTATTGGTAGTGGCCCTTATGTATTGAAGAGCTGGAAAAAAGGTGAGGAGCTTGTCTATGTTGCAAATCCTAATTATTGGGACAAAAGAAAGTTATTTGCTCCTAAATTTAAGAAAGCAATTATAAAAATTATTCCTGAACCAACTACTCGTGTTTCCGCTCTTCTCTCTGGAGAATTAGATCTGATTAACCAAGTGCCACCTCAATGGGTTGGTAAAATCAAATCGAATCCGAGTTTAGATCTAGTTACTGCTCCATCTGTGAGAACTTGTTTTGTTGTGATGATTATCAAAAAAGATTCTCCATGGGCATCTGCTAAAGTTAGAAAAGCGATGAACTATGCAGTTAATAAAGATCTTATCGTAAAAACAATTCTTAAAGGATATGCGAAAGTGGTTGCAACAAACGTAGGTCCTACAAGTTTTGGTTATAACCCTAACTTAAAGCCATATCCATATGATCCTGAACTTGCGAAGAATTTATTGGCAGAAGCAGGATTTCCTAATGGATTTGAGGTTGATTTATATGTTCCTTTAGGAAGGTATCTAGGCGGTAAAGAAGCTACTGAAGCTATTTCCGGTATGCTGAAAAAAGTTGGTGTGACCGCAAATGTAAAAACACCTAGATGGGGAACGATTGTTAAAAAATCTAAAGCACGTTGGAACAAAGGAAACAAACCATTTTGGTGGTTAGGATGTAGAATGGATATGCATCTTCATTCAGAAGGTATGTATGCTGGTCAGGTTGTAAGTTGGGCCTCTTGGACAGGTTTCAGAGACAAGTTTATTGATAAGCTTGCTAAAGATGCTCGTTCCACAATTGATTACAAAACAAGGGAGAGAAAGTATCAAAGGATCAATCGTATCCTTAGAGAAGACAAAGCTCCTTTGGTTTTCTTATGGCAAAATGATCAGATTCATGCCAAGAAAAAATCTATTAAGTGGAATGCGAGACCTAACTCTGTAGTACTGGTCAATGAGATGTCTCGTTAATCAATTGAGGAGAATATCATGATTGGTACGGACTATAATAACGAAGAATGTCTAAAACCAGATTGTACTTGTGACCCTTGTCATTGTACAGAAGAAGACCCATGTTCTTGTTGTATTAGTCCATCGGAGTAAAATATGTAGTTTTTTTATAAGATTTTAAGATTAAAAAGCCCCCAATATAGTTTCTTGTATTGGGGGCTTTTATCGTTAAGTAGTTTTTTTATTCGGGTCTAGTTATACTCTAGTTCTATACTGTATCTATGTGTATCTCCGGGGTAGAAAATCTCTGAATACTCTATAGGGTTACGTTGTTTGTCAGTCACGAAAGTTTTGACGAAAAGTATGGGAGACATAACACTAAGAGAAAGAACTTTGGCAACTTCATTTGATGCGTTCCTTGCTTCAAATTCTTGTTTGACATTTCCCACTTCGAAACCTAAATCTTTATTTAAAATTTCTAACATGTTTTTTTCTTTCATCTGTTTTCTGTTTATCTGTTTCCCAATTTTTGACGGGACATAATGACAAGTGAAACAATAAGGTTTGTTATTTTGTGAAATAACTCTTTTAAAAACAGAAAGAGAGAAGTTGTTTTCATTACTAAAATAACTGGCAATCTTTTTATTTACTACTCTTGTATTCATACTAAGAATTTTACGCGTTGTATTTTTATTTTTTATTTTTGCGAGGATCCCGCTAAGCCTTACGGCGGTAGAATCTTCCTCTTGTATTTTTACAAATGTTCCTTTACCTCTCTTTCTAACTATTAATCCGTCTTTTTCTAATAACCCCAATGCCTGTCTAACTGGGACTCTGCTAATATTATATATTCTCGCTAGATCGACCTCTTTAGGTAGTTTTTCTCCGTCTTTTAAATCGCCATTTTCAATCTGCGATCGAATTTGATTGGAAAGTTGAAAATAGTAAGGAATATGAGGGTGTATAAGTGGTTTTTCTTTTTTTGCAGTGTTCATTTTGTTCCTTTTTTAATAGTATGCTTTCATTTTTAAATTTGATTAGGTAATGTAAACATAACTTGTTGAAAACTACCATGGAAAAAACTAGATAGAAATGTAACTTAGTTTCTTTATATATGAAAGTAGAGTTCTATTAAATCTAACAGTTGAGGATAAGTAAATGGTTGATTCGAAAATCAGACTAGGTGTAATTGGTCTGGGAAGATTTGGTTTTACACTTGCCCATGCTACCGAATTGGTTCCAGAGATAGAGATAGTGAATTGTTATACTAGAACCGAATCAAAAAGAAAGGAATTTTCGGAAACTTTCAATTGTGAGCAATCCGAGACTTTCGAATCTTTCATAGAGAATAAAGATATGGATGGCATAATTATTGCCGCACCAAATAATAGGCATACTGAGATTGCTGTAGCTGCTGCAGAAAATGGGAAACATATTTTTACAGAAAAGCCTATAGCTTCCACAATTGCTGATTCAAAAATGATGATCTCTGAATGTGATAAGGCTGGGATTACTCTCGCTGTCGGACATACTTATCGTCGTTTGAATAGTCATCGTTTTTTAAAGAAAATGGTTGATGATGGAGAATTGGGTAATATCGCTATGGCAGAAGCTAATTATTCCAATGACAGAGGATTATTTTATACTCCGGATAATTGGCAGTGGTTTAATGAAGGATCTCCGGGTGGTCCTTTGATGCAAGTCGCAATTCATGTAGTTGATAGTCTTTATTATCTTTTTGGACCTGTTAAGAAAGTATCTGCAGCTTTTAATAAAATTGTTACAAAATCAGAAATTCCAGATGTATGTACTATGTGGATGGAATTTGAATCTGGGGTTTTAGGAACAATAGGTACTAGTTTTATAAGTCCTCGCAGTCCAAAGGGAAGATTTACATATTTATTGAATGCTTATGGAGATAAAGCAAATTTTTATTTAGATAGATGGGATGGGGTCACTACTCTGAAAGAAGGGAATGATTCACTGGAAAGAGTTTTTGAAAAAGATATTAATGGCAAAGAACTTCTTGCAGTTGAATTGAAGGATTTTGCTGATTCAGTTCTTCAAAAAAGGGAACCAGAAGTTACTGGTACTGATGGATTACATAATGTTGCAGTAGTATGGGCGGCTATTGAATCTTCTGAAAGAGGAGAGTCGGTAGAAATAAAAGAAATGTTAGGATAATTTTTCTATAAAAATTTAGGGTCTGAGGAGAAAAAATGTTTGATTATACATTAACGGAAGAACAAGAAAGATGGAAAAAATTGGCGCATGAATTTGCCCGTGATGAAATACGTCCTATCAGTTTGGAATTGGACCATCAAGAAGATCCTGCGAAATGTGCCTATATGCCACATCTTCTTGAAAAATTAGATAAAGCTGGACTCAGATGCATGAGTATTCCTAAAGAGTATGGTGGAGGCGGAGTTGACGATTTGTTGACTCACTGTATTGTTGGTGAAGAAATTTCTTGGGGAGATAGAGGCGCTACAGGTTGGATGCTTTCATCCACTAAGATAACGCATTTGCTTACAAGTGATGTTTTGAGTACCAAGGAAATGGCCGATGAATGGTTACCACAGTATGTGAATGACCCCACATTTATGATAGGTACTGCAACAACAGAACCTGATTCTGGTTCTGAAAATCAACTTCCTTATAATGGTGTAGATGGTGGATATAAGGTTACTGCTATTAAAGATGGTGATGACTATGTAGTAAACGGTAAAAAACATTTCATCTCGAACGTTGGATATGCAAAGCTCATGTTTACTTTTGTAAGAACCAATCCGAATGTTGGGGTAGAAGAAGGTGCTTCATTGCTCATGATTCCTATGGATCTCCCTGGGATTAGTATGGGGAAGGTACATAATAAACTGGGATACCGTTTAAACCAAAATGCAGAGATCATTTTTGAAAATGCAAGAGTTCCTTCAAAATTCCTTATGGGACCTGAAAACTGTGGAGTTTCTTATATAAGAAAACATTTAAGAGGAGATGCTTTGATTAATGCGGCAGGGCAAATTGGAACAGCTCGTGCTGCATATGAGGCATCTGTAGAATTTGCAAAAGAAAGAGTCCAGAGCGGAAGACCTATTGCAGAACATCAAACAATTGGAGTGAAACTCGTAGATATGTATACAAAATTAGAAGCGGCTAGAAATTTTGTATACTATGCAGCTTGGAGACAGGACATGAGACACAAATTTCCTCCAGATCCTCCTATGACACTTTCTGCCAGTGCTTTTGCTCACGAAATCTCATGTGATGTTACAAGAATGGCAATGGAAATTCATGCTGGTAGAGGGGTGCAAAGGGAAAATTTCATAGAGAAGTGGTTCAGAGATTGCCATAATATGCTTTTCTCTAGTGATGGTGGAAATAATATGAAAAAAGTAAGAGCGATGTATAGTCTTCTGGGACATTGGGGTGAAAGTGACCCTAGTCATAATCCTGTTGTAAAGGGAGCAGATGTTTCTGCTGGTGACGGTCTATAAAACAATTATTTAATTCCGGAGGTTTCAAATGGCAATAAGAACTCATCACGTACATCATGTTGCAAGAGATCCTCAAGTTGCAGCGAATTTTTATATACAGCACTTTGACGGAGAGTTGTTTACTCCTCAGATAGAGTATAAGGGTGCCCCTTATATAAGTGTCAAAGTTGGAGAAGTGGAAATTCGTATACGTGGATTACGTGAAAACGAAACTGGACAAGATACTCCTGTTGATATTGGCCTTCATCACTTTGGTATTGAGGTGGATAATATGGAAGAGATTACAAAATCTCTAGATGAAGCAGGAGTCGAGTTTACAAAGAGGCCAGGTGACGGTGTCTTAGGTTCTACTACGGCTTTTATTAAAGCTCCAGATAACGTATTGATAGAATTAGTTCAGGAACCAACTGAAAGTTAAGGAAATTTAATAACTTTTTTTAATTAAAAAAGTAACTTGTCTATACCTAGAAAGGGTCTTTGTATGGTCAATTTTGCGCGCGGCCAATTTATCGTAGATTATGAGCATAGAATTAATATAGATGACCTTAGAAGTAAAAGGGTGGAAAAAGCCCAGTTAGAGATGAAGAAAAGAGGTATAGATGCATTATTTTGCACGAAAGTTGAGAATGTACGTTACTTAAGTAGTTTAAGAGCTTCTTTTTTAGCGCATAGAGAGAGTGTTGGTGCTGCTGTTTTAATACTTCAGGAAGGGAAACCTCATCTTTTTACCAATGGTGGAGAAATACCTAGAATTAAAAGGGATATGCCTTGGATAGAGGCTTTCCACCATCTTCCTAAATTAGAAGAGCAACCTTTAGTAGATAAAATGGTAAGAGATACATTGGTTCCTCTTCTTAAAGATTTGGGAATCAATGGAGGAAAAATCGCAGTAGATTTAATGACTTTTTTGCAATTTAGCGCGTATGAAAGATTTTTAACTGATGTTGAAATGGCTGATGGTGATACCCTTATGCATCAAGTTAGAAGAATTAAATTGGATGAAGAGGTTTATATGATACGCGAAGCATGCGCTATAGCAGATGCGGTAAACGAGGCTGCAATGGATAGTGTACATGCTGGAAAGAGAGAGTGTGATGTAGCTGCTGATGCTATGCAAGTTTTGCACAGTTTTTCTTCAGAAATGGCTCATTTGGTTTCTCCCTTTGTAGCTTCTGGTGAGCATATGTCTCCTCCCACTCGTTTTGCTACAGATAAAATTATTAGAAGTGGAGATATTGTTTTCATAGATATTGGTGCCAAGTGGAATGGATATTTTGGCGACGTTGCTAGGACGATGATTTGTGGAAAACCATCGAAAAGGCAACAAGAAATTTATACAGCAGTTTATGAGTCTCTTGAGAAAGGGCTTGAGAGAACACGTCCAGGTTTTACGAATAAACAAGTTGCAGATGAAATTTGGGAAACTGGTGCAAAATACGGTCTTAAGAAGAATTGGTTTAGTTTGAGTATAGGACATGCACTTGGGACCTCGCCTAATGAGCCCCCTTATATTGGAGAGCCGGATCCTGACTCAGAAGAAGTCGACTTAGAGCCGGGTATGGTTTTTGCTATTGAACCTCTCATATGGGTGCCTGATGTTCCAGGTGGAGGTGGAGTACGTATAGAGGAAACTGTGCTTATTACTGAAGAAGGACATGAGGTTTTGACTCGTTCGAGAATGGACGATCGGCTACTGTTGTAAAATCGTTTTATCTAAACTAATTTAATTAAGCAATCTGCAACCCACCATGAACCCTTAGAAAAAATAAGGGGATTTATCTCTACCTCTTCTATCTTATCGTTATAGCGGTGAATTATTTCTGAGATTTGAGATATTATTTTTGCAAGACTGTGAATATTTGTTTTTTGATTTGTTCTGTATCCTTCAAGTAGTTGTTTTCCCTTTAATTCTCTAATCATATCCATTGACTGATTGTAAGCAATTGGAGCTAATCTTGTTTGTATATCACTGGTCAGTTCTACTAGGATTCCACCACTTCCGACAGAAATCAGACTCCCAAAAGTTTTGTGTTTTATTCCGCCTATAAAAATTTCAGTTCCAGGTAAATATTTTTCTAATATAAAACCTTCTATATCTAACCTTTTT
>CAYWAX010000047.1:0-13421 GCA_964456425.1 uncultured Nitrospinaceae bacterium
TATCAAATAATTGGATTTTATCTTTCTTGTTCCGATAATCCTAAAGAACATCCAAAATTGAGTGTCAAAGAAAATGGAGATATTTCTGCACCACCTGTTACTTTGGGAATTTCCTGTGGCATTAAAGGTTGTGATGGAGAACTAGTTGAGAGAAAAAATAATAGACGAGGGAACCTTTTTTACGGATGCTCTAAATTCCCAAAATGTAGGTATATCTTACCAACACCACCTGTTAACTTTCCATGCCCAGATTGCGGTTTTCCACATTTAACGAAGATAAAAGATAAAGACGAAAAAGAGATTATAAACTGTCCATCCAAAGAATGTGACTATTCATCAAACGACATTGAGAATATATATCTAGACGCCGCTCAAACTACCAAGACCTGAGATGTCTAAAATTATCCTAGAATCAATTCATAATCCAAAAGCATTAAATATTATAGGAGCAGGTCTGGCTGGGACAGAAGCTGCTTGGCAAGCCTCTAATCTTGGCATTGAAGTCAATCTTTTTGAAATGCGACCGAAGAAATCAACAGCTGCTCATCAAACTTCAAATCTTGCTGAGTTAGTTTGCTCTAATTCTTTTCGCTCAAATTCAATTAAAAATGCAGTAGGTTTGTTAAAAGAAGAAATGAGAAATCTAAACTCTTTAATTATAGATTGTGCTGAAGAATCTGCAGTTCCTGCAGGAACTGCACTGGCTGTCGACAGAGAAATTTTCAGCAGAAAAGTTACAGAAAAAATAGAAAATAATTCAAAAATTAATCTAATTAAAGAAGAAGTAAAAAACCTGGACCCTTTTAAGAATAGAACTACAATTATTGCTTCAGGGCCTCTTACTAGCGACTCCCTATCCGAAGAAATAAGAAAATTAACAAATCAAAAATATCTTTACTTTTATGATGCAATTTCACCAATCGTTCATGGTGATAGTATAGATATGTCAATTGCATTTTTTGGTTCAAGGTATGGGAAAGGTTCTTCTGATCAAGAAGGGGATTATATCAATATAGGATTGAACAAAGAACAATACACTAGCTTCATAGAGGAACTAATCGAAGGAGAAAAAATCCCACTTAGAGATTTTGAAAAAGCTATTTTTTTTGAAGGTTGTCTCCCTATTGAGGTAATGGCATCTAGAGGAGTAGATACACTTGCTTATGGCTCTATGAAACCAATAGGAATTGAAAATCCAAAAACAAAAAAACGATTTTATGCAGTCATACAATTAAGAAAAGAGAATCTGACAGGAGAATTCTATTCTCTTGTCGGATTTCAAACTAGATTGCGATATCCCGAACAGAAACGAATCTTTTCATTGCTACCAGGACTGTCAAAAGTTAAATTTTTGAGATATGGGAGCTTACATAGAAATACTTATATACACTCGCCCAGATTATTAAATTTAAGCTTACAACTTAAAAAAAACACTAATCTATTTTTTGCGGGACAACTAACAGGTGTAGAGGGATATATCGAATCTTCTGCTATAGGCTTATTGGCAGGTTTATATGCTGTGTCTAAGTTAAAGAACGAGGATCCTTCGATTCCACCTGCTACTACTGCTATAGGAGCTCTAAATCGATATATCATAGAATGCCAGAATGAAGACTTTCAGCCTATGAATGTTAACTTTGGCATTTTTCCTTCGCTAGAGAAAGTAATAAGAAAAAAAGTAGAACGTAGAGATGCTATGATATCCAGAGCATTAAATGACCTTAAAAAGTGGAAAGAGGATTTATTTCTGTGCAAGATATAGACAAACTCATCCAATCATTCAAAACAAAACTATGTGAAGAGTTTGGATACTCCTCACATACGATCAGAGCATACTCAAACGACCTCAATAGCTTCAAAAATTTCCTGACTGAATTTACAAAAAAAGAGAATCCTGATTTTCTGTTAGTTAATCAATTGACCATGAGAAATTATCTAACTCAATTACACAAACGTAAAATTAGTACTACCTCCTCTAATCGCCATATTTCAAGTATTAAAAGTTTTTACCAATTTTTAATAAAAAAGGGATTAATGAAATTTAACCCTATAGATCATCTTGAGTTACCCAAAAAAAAGAGGAAATTACCATCTTTCCTTCCAGTTGATGATGCAGTTCAACTCATGGATATGATAGATACCACTTCCGAAGAGGGAGTAAGAGATAGTATAATAATGGAAATATTATATGGAACTGGTTTAAGGGTAAGTGAATTAACACAATTAAACTTAAATGATATAGACATAGAAAGAAGAATGATTCACGTAAAAGGAAAAGGGAAAAAAGAAAGAGTAGTTCCAATAACTCGAAGAGCTAGAGAGTCGATAATGAAATTTTTAAAATATAAAAATATGGCAAAAAAAAGTTCAGATAGCTTCCCTTTACTAATTAATACCAGAGGCAATCGAATGTCTCCTGCAAGTGTAAGACACATTTTGAAAAAATATAGGATTAAGGGAAATTTTGGATATACATTCACGCCACATTCACTAAGACACAGTGCAGCAACACACTTAATGGAAAACAATACTGATTTGAGAGCAATACAAAAACTTTTAGGTCATTCAAGTCTTTCAACTACACAAACTTACACACAGGTGAATTTCCAGCAATTACAAAAAGTATATGACCGTTCACATCCAAGAGCAAAAACAAGGAAAAATAGAAATCTATCTAAAGGACTTTAAATGAAAAATAAAACACCTTTTATACGTTCTACTACTATTCTGGCACTAAGATATAATGGACAAACTGTAATTGGAGGAGATGGACAAGTGACTATGGGAGATTCAATAGTTAAACATTCTGCCAAAAAAATAAGAAGACTTTCTACAGGAAAAATTCTTGCTGGTTTTGCAGGCTCAGCTTCTGATGCTATAACACTTTTTGAGAAATTTGAGGCTAAGTTAGAAGAATACGATGGTCAACTATCTCGTGCTGCAGTGGAATTAGGTAAAGACTGGAGAACGGATAGAATTTTAAGAAGGCTAGAGGCCCTTTTAGCAGTTATTGACGATGAAAAAAGTTTAATTTTGTCTGGAAACGGCGACATCATTGAACCAGATGATGGAATTATTGGGATAGGAAGTGGAGGAACTATTGCGATGTCTGCAGCTAGAGGTATGATGAATTTAAATCCATCAATTACTGCAGAAGAAATAGTAAAATCTTCTCTTCAAATCACTTCTGAAATTTGTATTTATACTAACAATAACATCTCAGTGGAAACACTTTAATGGAAAACTTAACGCCATCACAGATCGTAAAAGAACTAGACAAATATGTAATCGGACAAAGCGAAGCCAAAAGAGCAGTTTCCATTGCTCTAAGGAACCGATGGAGAAGACAGCAACTATCTTCTGATATACGAGATGATGTCGCTCCAAAAAATATTATCATGATCGGTCCCACCGGTGTTGGAAAAACCGAAATTGCTAGAAGACTTGCCCGTCTAACTAAAAGTCCATTTATCAAAATAGAAGCTAGTAAATTCACTGAGGTTGGATATGTTGGTAGAGATGTTGAGAGTTTAATCAGAGATTTAACAGAATTATCCAGAAACATAGTTTTAGAAGAACAAAGAGAAATTAACAAAACTAATGCTCAAGAAAAAGCAGAAGAAAGGCTGTTAGATCTTCTTCTTCCAAAACCTACTGGATTCGGAGACGTTGATGAAAGAGGCCAAACAAAAGACCCTTTAGGAGAAGAATCTTACAAAAGAACGAGAGAAAAGTTTCATAAACTTCTTCTAGATGGCAAACTAGATGATAGAGAAGTAGAGATAGAGATTTCTGAAAAAACTCCAGAAATTCATTTAATGGCAGGGAATGATCTTGAACAAATGGGAATGAATATCAAAGATATAATGGGCGGTTTAATGCCATCACAACCTAAGAAACGTCGTATAAAAGTTCCAGAGGCTTTTGAAATTCTAGCACAAGAAGAAGCTGATAAGTTGATAGACCCTGAAAATGTAAACCAAGAAGCTATTAACAGAACAGAACAAGCGGGTATTGTTTTCTTAGACGAAATTGATAAAGTTGCTTCAGGTGGTAATGGCAACCAAAGTCCTGACGTTTCTAGAGAAGGAGTACAAAGAGACTTACTACCGATAGTTGAAGGTTCTACTGTACAAACAAAATATGGACCTGTAAAAACCGACCATATTCTTTTTATAGCAGCTGGAGCATTTCACATTTCGAAACCGTCAGATCTTTTACCAGAACTTCAAGGAAGATTCCCTATTCGTGTAGAATTAAGCTCTTTAGTAAAAGATGATTTTATTCGTATTCTTAAAGAACCACGTAATGCATTAATTAGGCAATACATCGCTCTTCTTGAAACAGAAGGGATAACTTTATCCTTTTCAGACGATTCAATAGATGGAATTGCAGATTTTGCCTGTAAAATTAATGAACAGAATGAAAATATTGGCGCAAGAAGATTGCATACAATTATGGAACGGCTCATAGAAGATATATCTTTCAATGCTCCAGAATTAGAAGAAAAAACGATTACTATAGATAGACCCTATGTTGAAAAAGCTATCTCCGAAATTGCTGAAAACATTGACTTAACTAGATATATACTATAAAAACATTCAATTTTCTGTTTTCTTGGTAATATTAGTTTTACTTTTTATTTGTTTAGAGGAGTTTTTATGACAAAAAAAGAGTATGCGTCTACTTTAATTGAGGCATTACCGTATATAAAAAAATTTTCTGGAAAAACAATTGTCATTAAATACGGAGGTTCTGCGCAATCAGATACAGAATTAAACAAACTATTCGCAGAAGATGTAGTATTGCTTAAATTCATTGGAATCAATGTAGTAATAGTTCACGGTGGGGGACCACAAATCGCAGAAACTTTAGAAAAAATAGGAAAAAAAAGTGAATTCATAGAAGGTCTTCGAGTCACAGACGAAGAAACTCTAGATATTGTAGAAATGGTTCTTTCAGGATCTACCAATAAAAGTATAGTCAGACTTATTAATCAACAGGGTGGCAAAGCTGTTGGTTTGTCAGGTTCAGATGCTGGACTAACAAAAGCGATGAAAATAACGATTACAAAAGAGAGTAATGGAAAAAAACAAGAAATAGATATAGGAAGAGTTGGAAAAGTTAATAAAGTTAATCCACAAATTATTCATTATCTTACTGAAGGAGATTATATACCTGTAATTGCCCCTTTAGGTGTAGATGATGACGGAAATGTTTACAATATCAATGCAGACGAAGCAGCAGGAGCGATTGCAGCTTCTTTAGAAGCTGAAAAATTTATTCTTTTGACTGATGTACAAGGAATTTTGGATAAAAGTGGAGCATTAATAGGTTCTATAAATAAGGAAGAAGTACAAAAATTGCAAGAAGCAAAAGTGATTGATGGCGGAATGATCCCCAAAACAAGAGCATGCCTAGAAGCTCTGTCAGGTGGAGTAAAAAAAACGCATATAATTGATGGCAGAATAGCACACGCTCTTTTACTAGAGGTTTTCACTGATCAAGGTGTAGGTACGGAGATCGTAAACTAAAACAAAAAGGCTGATCATATGAATAATCAAGATATAATCTCTATTGCTACAGATTACGTTGCTCCGACATATGGAAGGTATGAATTAGCTTTAACGAAAGGAGAAGGATGTTACGTATGGGACTCTAATGGAAAAAAATATTTAGACTTTGTTTCTGGGTTAGCTGTATGTAATTTAGGACATTGTCATCCTAAGGTTGTCGAAGCTTTAAAAAATCAAGCGGAAAAACTACTACACGTATCTAATTTATATCATATAGAACCTCAGGTGCAGCTAGCCGAAAAACTTTGTAAAAATTCCTTCGGTGATAAAGTTTTCTTCTGTAATAGCGGGACTGAAGCAGTTGAATCAGCAATTAAATTAGCAAGAAAATTTTCTTTCAAGAATTTTGGAGAAGACCGTCATGAGATTATTTCCTTTAAAATGAGTTTTCATGGTAGGACAATGGCATCGCTCGCAGCTACCGGACAAGACAAATATCACAAAGGATTCTCCCCTCTTCTTGATGGATTCCAATACGCAGAATTCGGAAACATTGAAGAAGTTCATAAATTAATTTCAAAAAAAACATGCGCCATCTTAGTAGAACCTATTCAAGGCGAAGGAGGTGTAAATGTTCCTCCAGAAAGTTTTCTAAGAGACTTAAGAAGAGTATGTGATGAAAACAAACTACTTCTCATTTTCGATGAAGTACAGGTAGGGATGGGAAGAACTGGCAAGCTTTGGGCACATGAAAACTATGATGTACAACCAGACATCATGAGTATCGCAAAAGGTTTAGCCGGAGGAACTGCAATCGGAGCGTTAATTTCATCAGATACTGCTATGGCATTTGAGCCAGGAGATCATGCCTCAACTTTCGGTGGTAACCCACTCGCTTCTGCCGCTGGATGTGCTGCATTAGATGTCATAACTTCCGATGGATTTTTGGATCACGTCACTAAAATGGGAAAATATGCTACAGAGCAACTACAAGCTATTGAAAAAAAATACTCTATTATTAAAGAAGTTCGTGGGAAAGGACTCATAATCGGATGCGAAATAGACCAAGATGTTAGTTCAATAGTTCTTAAAGCTATTGAAAATGGAATATTACTGAACGTTGCGCTGGGAAATATTGTTCGTCTTCTTCCACCTTTAATAGTAGAGAAAGAAATGATAGATATTTTTATAGATTTTTTAGACTCTAGACTTAAGGAATTATAGTTTGAAGAATTCCGATTATCTATCAGGAGATGAATTAACACCTGAAGAGTTAACAGACCTAATAGATTCTTCAATTCAAGAGAAAAAACTTTTCAAAAAAGGTATCTCCGATAGAGAACTAGAAAAAAAGACTATTGGACTTCTTTTTGAAAAACAGTCTACAAGAACTCGTGTTTCTTTTGAAAGCGGAATCTTTCAGCTTGGAGGAAATACTATTTTTCTCACTCAAAACAATACTCAATTATCAAGAGGAGAATCAATTGCAGATACTGCAAAAGTTCTTAGTCTATATCTTGACGCAGTTGTGGTCAGAACCTTCGAACATGAAACAGTCGAACAGTTAGGTTTAAATTCTACTATCCCTATTATAAATGGACTAACAGATCTTCATCATCCTTGCCAAGCACTTGCTGATTACATGACATTAAAAGAGATATTTGGAGACCTTAAAGGAATTAAAATCAGTTACTTAGGAGATGGAAACAATGTTTTACATTCACTCCTTATTTTAGGCGCAATGCTTGGTATTAACATACATGCGGCCTGTCCTACAGAGTTATTTCCTGATAAAAATGTTGTAAAGAATGCGAATCAAATAGCGAAATCTACTGGCTCTGAAATTAAAATTTCTAACGATATTGAGTCTACTTGTTCTGAAACAATGGCAATTTATACCGATGTTTGGGTTTCTATGGGAGACGAAGAAGAAAAGGAGTTACGCTCTAAATTGCTTTCACCATACCAGGTTAACGAAAAATTGTTTGAACTTACACACAAGGATGCAGTTTTCATGCATTGTTTACCCGCTCATAGAGAAGATGAAGTTACAGGTAACATATTGGACGGAAAAAGAAGTATTGTGTATAAACAAGCAGAAAATAGAATGCATTGTCAAAAAACGCTACTAAAATTTTTACTTAGGAAAAGTAAATGAACTCAAAACCTAATAAAGTAGTTTTAGCTTATTCAGGAGGTCTAGATACTTCCGTAATGCTTAAATGGATAAAAGAAAAATATAATTGTCCTGTTATCGCATATGCTGCAAATGTTGGCCAAGGGGATGAGGAATTAAAGGGTTTAGAAGAAAAAGCTCTAGAAACTGGAGCTGAAGAATGTTATATCCTTGATTTGCAAAAAGAATTTGCAGAAGATTTTATTTTCCCTATGTTAAGAGCTGGAGCAATTTATGAGAATTCCTATCTACTTGGAACTTCTATTGCTCGACCAATTATTGCTAAAGGACAGGTAGAGATTGCAAAAAAAACAGGATCCGATACGGTTGCACATGGAGCAACAGGAAAAGGTAATGATCAAATTAGATTTGAACTTACGTATGCAGCATTCAATCCATTACTTAAAGTTCTTTCTCCTTGGAGAGAATGGGATTTTGGTGGAAGAACTGAACTTATAAATTTTGCAAAACAACATAAAATTCCTATTCCTGTAAGTAATGAAAAACCATTCTCAACTGACAGGAACTTATTTCATATTAGTTTTGAGGGAGGAATACTAGAAGATCCTTGGACTGAACCACCAGAAAATATGTACAGGCTTACTAAATCTGCAGAAGAAACACCAGACTCACCGACCTATGTTGAAATAACTTACAAAGAAGGAAATCCTGTTGAAATAAACGGACAAAAAATGTCTCCATTAGAACTCTTAACAAACCTAAACAATATTGCTGGAGAAAATGGAATAGGTAGAGTTGATATAGTAGAAAATAGATTTATAGGTATGAAAAGTAGAGGTGTATATGAAACACCTGGAGGAACGGTACTACATGAGGCTAAGAAAGCAGTAGAATCTTTAACCCTAGACAAAGAAGTAATACACCTAAAAAATACACTTATGCCAGAATATTCTAAATTAGTTTATAACGGCTTTTGGTATTCTCCCGAGAGAGAATTCTTACAAGCATCTATTGATAGTTCTATGCTTTCTGTCTATGGAACAGCTAGAGTAAAACTTTTCAAAGGATCATGTAGAGTTGTCGGTAGAAAAGCTCCTCCAGATTACAATCTATACAGAGAAGACCTAGCAACATTTGAAAAAGATTCCGTATACTCTCAAAAAGATGCTGAAGGATTTATAAACTTGAATGCACTTAGAATCAAAACAAGCAGTGATTTGAAAAATAAAAAGAACCGCTAAACTACTCTACTTCTTTTTTGTAGATTCGTTACTTCCGTAAGAAAATAGAAGGAAAGAACTTGCTACGTATATAGATGAGTATGTACCTGCTATAATCCCTACTACTAAAGTAAAAGCGACATCAGAAATTATCTCTCCCCCAAGAAACAAGAAAGCAAGAACGGCCACTAGAGTTGTTCCTGAAGTGAGAATCGTTCTAGAAAGTGTCTGATTGATTGACATATTTACCACTTCAAAGAAACCCTGACGTCTACTTCTCAAATTATTCTCTCTAATTCTGTCAAAAACAACAATTGTATCGTTCAGAGAATAACCAATAATTGTAAGAACCGCAGCTACAATAGGAAGACTAAATTCTTTTCCAGAAAAAGAAAATACAGCTACGGTTATTAAAACATCATGAATAAGAGCTATCACAGACGCTATAGCTTGACGAAATCTAAATCTAAAACTTACATAAATAAGTATACCAATAAGAGCAAAAAACATACTACTTAGAGCCTTGTTACGTAGGTCAGCCCCTACTTTTGGTCCTACCATCTCAGTTCTTCTGATCTTGAAAGAGTCCTTGCCAAAATTGTTTTCAATAGCAATCTTTATATTGTTTTCTAGACCCTTAGTAGAACGGGAACTTTTTTGAACTCTAATCAGAAACTCTCTTTCAGAACCAAAATTTT
Source organism: uncultured Nitrospinaceae bacterium (assembly GCA_964456425.1). Lineage (GTDB taxonomy): Bacteria > UBA8248 > UBA8248 > UBA8248 > UBA8248 > UBA3496. The sequence goes on from CAYWAX010000047.1 coordinate 9,572, forward strand.
GTATTACGGTATCCCCTAAAGGAAGCGGTTTTAAAGATGTTCTGAGTTTGGAAATGCTTATTTGTTTATTGAATTGTACTTGAACTAGAGTTCCTCCAGTAAAATCAATTCCATAATTCATTCCTTTTGAAAAAAGAACAAGAATAGAAAGTACAATCATCGACAAAGAAAATATTAAAAATATTTTTCTTTTGCCTACAAAATCTAAATTAATGTCTGGTCTTATTAATTGCATTAAATACTTAAACTCCTAACATCCTTTGAGGAAAGAATAGAATCATAAACAAAACGAGTACAAAAAATAGCAGTAAACATACTCGCAACAATTCCTATACTAAGAGTCACTGCGAAACCTTTTATAGGACCGGTACCAAATTGTAGAAGAACAAGAGCGGCAATTAAAGTCGTTACATTAGCATCCAAAATAGTTAGAAAAGCTTTTCCAAATCCAGAATCTATAGCAGAACGAACTGTTTTTCCCAATCTAAGTTCTTCACGTATTCTCTCGAAGATAAGTACATTTGCGTCCACAGCCATACCAACTGTCAAAACTATTCCTGCAATACCAGGAAGCGTTAAAGTAGCACCAAATAATCCTAAAGCTCCTGAAAGGATAAATAAATTTAACAGAAGAGCTAAAACAGCAATTAATCCACTAAGTTTATAGTAAATAGCCATAAAAACTAGAACTAAAATAAATCCAGTAATTATACTAATTATTCCACTTCGTATTGAATCACTTCCAAGAGAAGGACCTACATTTCTTTCCTCTAGAACATCTACCGGCGCAGGCAACGCTCCCGCACGAAGGGTAATCGCGAGATCACTTGCTTCCTCCAAAGTAAATGAACCTGTTATCTGAGCCTGTCCTTGACTTATCCTTTCTTGTATCGTGGGAGCACTGTGAATGACCCCATCAAGAACTATAGCAAGTCTCCTTCCTACATTATTACCAGTTATACGATCGAATATATCAGAACCAGTACCATCAAAAGTTATACTCACATATGGTTCATTAAACCTATCCCCAATTGTTGCTCTGGCATCGGTAAGACTATTACCAGTAAGACTAGATTCTTTTTTTACTAGGTATGGTCTTCCTTTAGCAATTCTTCCTGTACCTCGATCTCTTCTCGTATCATAAAGCAATTGAAATCCTTCAGGAATTTCACCGGATTCCACTACTTGAGAAACATTCTTAGTATCATCTACCATTTTAAATTCTAGAAGTGCTGTCTTCCCTATCAAAGATTTAGCACGAGCAGGGTCATCTACTCCAGGCAATTGAATGATAATTCTTCTTGCACCCTGCCTCTGGAGTGTAGGTTCTCTAACTCCAAACTGATCTATTCGATTTCTAATTGTCTCTAAGGCTTGTTCTACAGCCTGTTCTTTAATCTTTTCTGCATTCTTATTAGATATTTTGAATGAATATACAGGAGGATTTCCCGATACCTTAGTTGAAATAAAATCAGGATATTCCTTCATCAACTCAAGAAATCTAGTTCTATCATTCTCTCTATGTATCTGAATGGTAAGACTTCTACCTTTTGAAACAATCTTCCTTACTCTAATATCCTTTGATTTTAATTGACTTTTTACCTCGTTATAGTATCTCTCAACTTTTGATTCTACAGCTTTTTCAGATTGAACCTCTAAAACAAGGTGTATACCCCCTTGTAGATCAAGTCCTAAATTAATACGCTCATCTGGCGGATAAATATAATATCCTGCTCCCAGCAAAACGCATAAAATAACTCCCAATCTCCAGCGTAGACCACCCATAAAAAGAACTCCAAAAAATATTAATAATCAGAATCAGAAAATCTGATTATTTTTTTTCCTTTGCGGGGTCCGATTCCCCATTTTTATTAATAACCTCACTAACAAAATTTAAACCAATCTTAATATTAACTTTTGGTTCATCAGCAATCTTAACCGTTAAGATATTTTCTTTGACTTTAACAACTTCACCAAATATGCCACTTGCAACAATGTTATCCCCAGCCTTAATTGATGAAAGTAAGTTTTGATGTTCTTTTTGTTTTTTTTGCTGAGGTCTAATCATTATAAAATAAACTATCGCAAAAACAGCCGCGAAAGGGGCCATCTGCAAAAGAAAACTTCCCTGACCTTCAGCCCCACCTTTAGCCATAGCATGAACAATATAACTATCTACAAAAAAAGCTTGTACTAAATCCCACATATAAACCTCCAATATCACTGTAAATTAGCGCATCAGGATTGGTAACAAAGCACTTCCCGCTTGTCAAGTAAACTAAGAAAGGAAGGTTTAAAATCAAAAAAATGAATATGGAATTTTTTCTAAATAAGAAATATTTTTTTTTCTAAGTTTTCCTCTAACCAAGATTTAAAATTTCCAGATTTAATCTCCTCCCTTATTTTCTTCATTAGATCTTGATAAAAATAGAGATTATGTATAGACATCAATCTTTGACCAAGAGGTTCTTTAGATTGAAACAAATGCCTTAAATAAGACCTACTATAAGCCTTCATACAGGTCGAACAACCACACTCTGGATCTATAGGTTTTTTGTCATTAATAAACTCGGATCTTTTAATTGATATTTTTCCTCTCCATGTAAAAAGATTCCCCCTTCTTGCATGACGAGTGGGAATAACACAATCAAACATATCAACACCAAGAGCAACACTCCTTATAATATCTCCTGGTGTTCCCATACCCATTACATATCTTGGCTTAATCTTAGGTAGAATTTCTGTAACTGAATCTATAATTTCAAGGGTCTTCGACTTTGGTTCTCCTAAACTTAACCCACCTAATGCATAGCCATCAAAGGATAACTTGACTAAATCTTCTGCGGCCTTGCAGCGCAAATCAATAAAAGATCCACCTTGCACTATAGAAAAAAGAAACTGTCGATGAACATTCTTATGTTCTTCCAAGGAAATTTCCGCCCATTTCAAAGTTCGATTAAGTGCAATCTCTGCATTTTCTCGTGTATGAGGAAAACTTAGTGGCTCATCTATAACCATAGCAATATCTGGCGCAAGTAATTTCTGAATCTCTATAACTTTCTGTGGAGTTAAAAAGATTTCACCACCGTCAAGATGATTTCTAAACCTAATTCCATCATCAAAAACTTTAGCAAGAGATGAAAGACTGAAAAGTTGATATCCTCCACTATCAGTTAGAATAGGTCCATTCCACTTCATAAATTCATGGAGACCCCCCTGTTCGTGAATTAGTTTCTCTCCAGGACGGATTGAAAGATGATAGGCGTTTGCTAAAATCATATCGCAACCAGATTCTGTAATATCTCTAGTATCCATTGTTTTTACAGTTGCCTGAGTACCTACAGCCATAAATGCAGGAGTAGACACATTACCTGAAAATGTTTCAAGAAGACCTGCTCTGGCTTTAGACAAGGGTTCATCGGCAATAATTTTAAAATGCAATTTTTTACTCAAAGTACTTTCAGTGGGCCATGGGAACTACCTGCAAGAAACTGTCGGACGAATGGATCTTCAACTAAAACAATCTCGTCAGGAGTACAATGTGTTAAAATTTTACCTCCATGGAGCATAGCAATTGAATGAGCAAACTTCAGAGTATTACTCACATCATGAGTAATAACTAAGCTAGTTATATTCAATTTCTCTTGTAAAGAAATAATCAAATTATGAATAGAATCTGCAAGAATTGGATCTAATCCTGTAGTAGGTTCATCATAAAGAATAACTTCGGGCTCACGTATTATCGCTCTAGCAAGTCCAACTCGTTTCCTCATACCTCCTGATAGTTGTGAAGGCATTCTGTCTTCTATTCCTTCTAGTTCAACTAGCCTTAAAGAGTCTTTTACTTTTA
>CAYWAX010000048.1:0-13326 GCA_964456425.1 uncultured Nitrospinaceae bacterium
TTCGGACTAGTTGAAGACGAACTAATCATAACTACTTTATTTCGTTCCGCAATTGCAACTGCAGCTAAAGTTGCACCCGAACAAACTTCTCCAATAATTGCAGAAACCTTGTCTATAGAAACTAATTTATTAATAGCATTCACAGCATCCTTTCCACTACACTTAGAATCTTCATACACTATCTGTAATTTGCTTCCCGTTTCCTTGTTTGCCAAATCAACTCCTTTTTTTATACTCAAACCATAGCTTGCAGCACCACCAGTTAAAGGAGCCATAAAACCTATCTTCACAATCTTTTTTGCAGCATTTAATTCGGAAAACGAGAAAGTAAAAAAAACAGAAAAAACAAGAACAAACAACCCCGACAAAAAGAATTGAGATCTCTTCATAACTATCTCCATATTTTTGGCTTAAAATATAATATAAAATATTATCTTATGAAAAAATTAAATTAAAAACAAAGGATACTGAAAAAACTACAATTTATGTTTGCGAGAATCCAATTAAAATCATACCGAAAACAGTGACAAAAACACCAAAAACCATAGTGATTCGAATACGTTCAGACCTTCTCAAAAATATTGCTGTTAAGAGCAATGAAAAAATAGGAGAAGACGTAATTATCGGAGTAACAACACTAACATCTCCGTACATAACTGAAAAATTCATACAAAATTGTGAAATACTATTTAAAATAGCAGCAATCAATACAAGAAAGATCACCTTTGTTCCTGCCCAACGATATAAGTCAGGATCAATAAATTTCTTCATTCCAAAAAGTGTTAATAGACCTATAAAATTTGACCACGCAACAGTTAGAAATGGATTTGGCATACTTTCCAATCCAATTTTCCTTATAAAAATACTCAGACTAATTAGAAATGCACTTAAAAATGCCCAGGCAATTCCTTTCTGAAAAAAACTTTTATCAGTACGTTCATAGCTCACTGATACCACTCCAGAAACTACAAGAACGGTTCCTACAACAAGAAGATAATTCGGGTTTTCACCTAAAAATAAAATTGCAAGAATAATTCCATAAAATGGAGCTGTACTTACTATCGTAGTCAAACGTGGAGGACCTAATTCCCATAAAGCTCTGTAAAAAACATATCTCCCAAAACTATAAGCCAAGACACCCAATAAACCGAACCAGAACAAACCTTTAAGTGAAACTTGACCTGTCTCGTACGTTATTACTCCAAGCGTAAAGAGTATTAAAAAATTCACTACATTTGTTAAAATTGTTGCTGCAAGATGTCCCAAAACCTTTAGAGGCTTGGATAAAATAACTACTTGTATCGCTGCAAGTATAGAAGTTCCAAAAGCCCAAAACATTCCAATGAAATTATCTGACATAGGCTCCTTTATTATAAAAAAATCCATACTAGGATGGGTATTTAAATATACAGAAATTATAAAAATAAATGGACTAATAGAATAAAAAAATATGAATAAAACTTTTTACAAATTGATCTTCACTTTCAGTTAAGATTAAGATGCTTCATTTAAAAACTAAGGAGAATATATGTTCAATAAAATACATCATCTTGGAATAGCCGTTAAAGATATGAATGCTGCGATAAAATTATACGAATCTGCGGGTGCAAAATTACTTGGGAGAGAGCCATCTAAAGACGGAAATACAGAACTGGCAATGCTCGATCTTGGGGGCGACTTAATTGAACCTATTTCTCCTCTGAACGAAGAGTCAGGAGTACATAAATTCATACTAGAAAATGGCGAAGGACTTCATCACGTTGCGTATGATGTAACAGGGATAGAAAATGTCATGGCTAAATTAAAAGAACAAAATATTGAACTAATAGATGAAGTTCCTAAGCCAGGGTTCATGGGACATACAATCGCTTTCATCAAACCGGATAGTACTATGGGAACCCTATGGGAATTAGTAGAAGATTCACACTAAAAAAAGATAAAACAAAAATGACACAAATACAAAAAATAAAAACTTCACATTCTTTTATCGCCTGTGGGGATATAGCGATAAATCGAAAACCTGGAGAAGACACCTTTGGAAAATTAACAAGAATTTTCAAAAACTCCGACTTTATTTTTGGAAATCTTGAACTCCCTTTAAGCAAGATTGGGAAAAAAGAACCAGACAAAATATGCCTTCGCGGAGATCCTGCAATGGCAAATATCCTAAAAAGTGCTGGTTTTAATCTAATGGCTTTCGCTAACAATCATGCTCTTGATTATGGGGAGAAAGCATTTCTCGAAACTATAGAATTAATGCATTCTAAACAAATATCAATCGCGGGTGCAGGACAAAACTTAAAACAATCAAGAGAACCTGCTATTATCGAAAAAAAAGGATTAAAACTAGGCATGTTATCTTTTAGTTCTATAATCCCACATGGATTTGACGCAAAATCTAACAGACCTGGAATTAATCCTATTCGCATCGAGACAAAATATACTTTCAAAGGCGGCAAACACGAATACCCAGGCACACTTCCTGAAGAGAAAACATACACATTACAAAAAGATCTAGAACGGATGAAAAAAGATATTCAGTCTTTAAAAAGTAAAGTTGACGTTGTTTTAGTAAATCATCACTGGGGTACATCTATGACTCACAAAGTGAAGGATTTCGAAAGAGAAATTGCTTATGCTTCTATCGATTCTGGAGCTGACATCGTTTTAGGAGGACATCCACACGTTCTACAAGGAATCGAATTCTACAAAAAGAAACCTATTGTATACAGCATGGGAAATCTAATCTTTGATTTTGATATCCCTTTCTTCACGGAAGCAACAAAACAAACTTTCATTTTCGGATGCGAGTTAAGTAAAAAAGGAGCAAAGAATCCTTACTTGATCCCATGCAAAAACAGCGCATGGGAAAAACCGAAAGTTTTAGATCCTAAAAAAGGAAACGGAAGAAATATTTTGCAATCCATCAATAAACTCAATCTTCCATTCTCAACTAAGACAAAGATCAAAGATTCTATCGTAAAACTTTACCCAGGTGATTAACTCGCCACACCTGAAGAATCTTTTACAGGGCTCTTCATTATAATAGCGGTCATTTTTCCACCTACGGCCGCTGTTTTATGTTCCATTCCAGACGGAATATATGCTACCAAACCAGGCTTGAGTTCCATTTTCACTCCATGTGTTTCGGTATACCCTTCCCCTGACAAAACCCATATAATTTCTTCTTGTCCTGGGTGACTATGAGGTTCATGGGGTGTTTCAGGATCATATTCTGTAATGCCAGCACGCAAATGCTCTGAACCATTTGCATCTGGACCCACAATAACTTTGGAAGTTCCCCACTCTACTTCCTGAAATGGAATCTCATCAATTTTAAACACATTTTTTTCTGGCATTTTCCCCTCAATACAATTAATAAATTTTAAAAAGAATATTTTATTGTTTCAAACGATCTCTAATTTCTTCCCCACATTCCTCAGTAGAAAGACTACCGCCTAAATCAGAAGTTCTACATCCATCCGCTATAGAACTTTCAACTGCTCGTCGAATCAAAGATGCCCCTTCCTCACATCCTAAATGATCTAGAATAAGAGCACTAGTGAGAATTGATGCAACAGGATTGGCTATCCCCTTTCCAACAATATCTGGAGCTGTCCCATGAACAGGTTCAAAAAGAGATATTCCATCCACATTCATATTTACAGAAGGCGCAAGTCCAATTCCTCCAACTAAACCAGAAGTAACATCACTGAGAATATCACCATACATATTATTAGTAACCAAAACATCAAAATCTGAAGGATGTTGAATTAATTCCATAGCAACTGCATCAATATGTTTAGCTTCTGAATCTATATGACTAAAGTCGCTACGAACTTCTTCAAAAATCCTTCTCCATATTCCTCCAGCATATTTCAAACCACTTGCCTTGTCTGCCATCGTTACTTTTTTTCTACGATGTCTTTCTGCATATAAAAATGCAGTGCGAATAATTCGTTCTACCCCTTTATATGTATGAATTTCTTCCTGTACTGCAACTTCGTCTTTTGTCCCTTCCTTAAAAAATCCACCCATATTTACAAAAAGACCTTCAGTATTTTCGCGCACCACCACATGATCTATCTCTCCAGCTTTTTTATCTTTAATAGGAGTTAAATCTTCATGGTAAAGCCTAGAGGGACGAATATTCGCATATAAATCCAATCCAAAACGAAGGCCAAGTAGTATCTGTTCTTGGACAATAGAACCTCCTATCCTCGGATCTCCAACTGCACCATGAAAAATCGCATCAAAATCTTTCGAAAGAATTTCACAAGCATCTTCTGGAAGGGCTCTTCCTTTTTCCAAATAACGATCACTTCCCCATTCAAAATGATCGAATTCAATCTTGAAACTCACAGCTTCCGCAGCCAGCAATAAAGTAGACTCTGCTTCAGGCATTACTTCCTTGCCGATTCCATCTCCTTGAATAACTGCAATTCGAACCATTAAGAATCTCCAAAGTTTAAAATGTAAAGAGAGTTTATTAAAGTATTTTTTTCATGTAAACCATGTTCGTCACAAGAGAGAAGTTATGATTTAATAAATAAAAATTATAAATTACGATATAGAAAGGCATACACATGGTTGAATCTGGAGAACTACCAAAAGGTACTATTCGGTATCCTGCGGAATTTGTAAAAGAATTTGCTTATAAAGTTTTTGCTTCGGTCGGTGTCCCTGAAGAAGATTGCAAACTTATTTCTGAAGTTTTAATTAGTGCTGATCTCAGAGGAATAAGAAGTCATGGTGCTGCGCGATTGACGTTTTTCATGGTCCGTCTTGGAAATGGAGTAATTAACAACAAACCAAAAATGATTTTCAATCGTGGCAGTAATACTACCGGAACACTAGATGCTGATAATGCCCTTGGTATTATTTCTTCAAACCGTGCAATGGAAGAAGCACTTACTATGGCTGAAGAACATGGGAGTGGTTTCGTTGGAGTACGTAACAGTAATCACTTCGGTTATGCAGGTTATTGGGCAAAAAAAGCGATGGAAAGAGGCTATATTGGGATAAGTATGTCCAACGGAGGAAGAAGAGCTACTGCAACTTTTGGGTCAGAAGCAATTTTTGGAACAAACCCAATGAGTATTGCTATACCAGGAGGTCCTGACAAAACAGACTTTCACTTAGATATGGCCACTTCTACAGTGGCTGTTGGAAAAATTGAAACTGCGCTCAGAGAAGGAAGAGAAATTCCAAAAGGATGGGTACCAGAAGCTTATGGAAATCCCTCGTTAAATGAAAAAAGCATTCTCAATTATGACGTCCCTCTTCTTCCCCTTGGAGGAGAAGGAGATGCTACAGGTGGACATAAAGGATACGGATTATCTCTAATGGTTGATCTTCTCTGCGGGGTACTTGCAGGCTCAAATATGGAAGAACGTATGGCAGGAGCAGGAGGAAATAGTAAGGCAGGCACAGGACACTTTATGGGGGCAATAAAACTAGAAGGATTTCGCTCTCCCTCTTTAATCCATGAAGAAATGTCAGACATGTTTTCTACAATAAGAAACTCAAAAAAAGTGGAAGGTAAGGATAAAATCTATATTCACGGCGAACCAGAGAAGTTTTCTGAGGAGGAGAATTTAAAACTAGGAGTTCCAATTACTCCACCTATTAGAGAACAGATGATTGAACTAAACAAAGAATTGAGTCTTGGATACGAATTATAATTCAAGAAGCAAGGATTTTACGGGGATAGTTTCCTAAAGAATTCGATTGTCTTATTGTCATCCCATTTCCTTGGCCCAACTATTTTTTGGACTAGAATTCCTTTGGAATCTATTACAAAAGTTTCTGGGACTCCTTTCGCAGAATATAATTTTTTTATCTTATGTCGAGGGTCTAAAGCTACCGGAAATGAAATTTGATATTTCTTAATAAATTTGTTAACAACATCCGCACCTAAAGCATCAATGCTTACTGCAATAATTTCAAAATTCTCTTTATTTTTTTTCAGTTTTTTATAGAGACTCTCCAAAGAAGGCATTTCATCTAAGCATGGGATACACCAACTAGCCCAAATATTAAGCAAGACAACTTTTCCTTTATAGTTAGAAAGCTGAATCATTTTTCCTTTCAAATCTGGAAAAGAAAAATCAGGAACTTTCATGCCTTTTTTTAATAATATTTGCTGCTTCTCTACCGAATCTGTCCTATTAAAGTGACTTACTAAACCCCATAAAATAGTCGCCAAAAAAGGGATAAGAAATATCGTGAAAGCTATTTTTCCTGATTTGTTTTTCATACAAACCTCTTTGACTAAATTCAGAGAAAAAAGATTTTTGAAGATTAATCCTTTGATTTCGAAAGCATATATTTTATAAGGTCGGTAGCAGCAGCAGAATCCCATTCTCGAGGACCCTTTGAATATGCAATCAGATTTCCTTTTCTATCAATCAAAAAAGTTGTAGGAATTGATCTGACTTCATATTTATACTTAGCATCATCTTTTGGATCATATGCAATTGGAAAAGTTAATTTCAGATCCATAACAAATTTTTTAATTTTAATAAAATCTTCACTATCAAGAGAAATCGCAAGCACTTCCAATCCTTTATCTTTAAATTTCACATAGGCCTTCTCCATGGAAGGCATTTCTCTAATACAAGGAGGACACCAAATCGCCCAAAAGTTTACAAGAACAACTTTCCCCAAAAACCTATCTAATCCATACAAATCACCATCCAGAGAACTCAAGGTTAAATCAGGAGCTTTCTTCTTTAGTGGCAATAGTACAAAACCCATCTTTGAGAAAAACGAAGAAGTATTTTTTTCGACAAAACTATTCTTAGATTGCTCTTTGGAAATTTCAAAATTGTTATCAAAAAGAAGTATAAAAAGAATTACAAAAACAGATAAAACAACAGACAAATAAAGGGAGATCTTAGACAAAACTATTCCTCTTCAAATCGAAAGAAAATTGAATTCTATCAAGCATCAAAATTATTCAACTCTCTTTCCACCCTCGAATCTAACTCAACAAATTTTGAGTTTTTTTTCTCTTCCAAAACCTCTTCTTCACTCTTTAACCAAGAAAAAATTAAAATCACAAAAATGATTAACCCAGACAAAAAAACAATAAAAGGAAGCAGCCAGGAAGTAATAAGAAATCCCTCTGAAGGTGGCACAGATAATACCGTCTTCCCGTAAACCTCGACAAAATAGGAAATAATATCTTCCTTTGTTTTTCCTTCTTTTATCTGCTTCTTTACAACCTCTCGCAACTGAGATCCTTCTGAACTAGGACAATCCGACAACATCTTTCCTGGACAAACAGGACTCATTAGTGATTTAGAGACATCTTCATATGTAGTTTTTACACCCTCTGAAAGAAAAACTGTCATATGCAAAAACATAAATAGAATTAGAATACTCAAACAACTTAATCTATAAAATTTTCTCATCAATGAATCCGTCCAATTGAATTATCTTCATTTTCCTGCTCTAAGTGATTACATCTGATTATCAATCTAGTTGCGTAGATGAAGATAGATATATAAAAAACTAGATATGCAGAAATTACGTAAGACATGTACTTTCCTTTAAATTAAAACTCTTTTAAATTTATTAATTTTCCAATCTTATATCTTTTTCTCACTAGATAAATGAAAAGGACTAGAACGGAAAAACAAGAACTCCATAAAGCTATATGCATACTCATAGGCAAATCAGACATGCCTCCACTTCGAATCACTACAGGGGCTGGATGAAGTGTTCTCCACCATAAAACAGAATAATGAACTATAGGAACATTCAAAAAACTAAAAATTCCCAGAACTGCCGATAATCTGGCTCTTCTTTCAAAATCATCTATATAAGAACGTAACATTAAATAAGCAACATACAGCAACCATAATATTAAAGAGGTCGTAAGCCTAGCATCCCAAGTCCACCAAACTCCCCATATTGGTTTTGCCCAAATTGGTCCAGTAATAAGAACAAGAGTATTAAAAAAAACACCTACTTCTGCGAATGAATTTGCTAGCAGGTCATCCCTGCTGCTACTAGTATAGAGATATTTCAAAGAAAATATAAATACAAGAAAAAAGGCAACAAAAGAGATCCAGGCGGAAGGAACATGTATATAAAAAATCTTTTGTGGCACAGATTGGAATCTATCTAATTTCGCAATAAAAAAAATCGAATAAAGAGCCCACGCAAGAGAAATCAAGGATGAAATACCTAACCATCTATTGAACCCTTTCTCGAATTTAATTATAAAGATCAATACAAATAAACAAATAATTACTGTGGAAACAAATAATAGATTCAAAAAAACCTCATAATTTTAGAATTATACTAGAAACTATTCATCCAATAATTTCTCAAACAATATAGATGCAAGTGTAATAGATACTAAATCATATACCATGATCAATTTAACCCAATCTAACACTTCTTCCCACCCTTTATTATTGAATAATAAAGAAGTAGATTTGATTGATGCTATAATTAAAGGAATAAGTATTGGGAACATTAAAATAGGTAAAAAAATCTCTCTCAAATTAGTTTTAGCACTCAGAGTAGAAAAAAATGTACCGACCGCGGCTATTCCTATTATGGAAATAGAACTAGTTAATAATAATAATATATACCTTTCAGAAACTGGCGCTCGGAAAAAAACTATTATAAAAAAATATACAGTAAGTTGAATAGAAAACAAGAATAAAAAATTGGGAATCAATTTCCCAAAAAAAACTGCAGAAGAATCAACGGGAATCGATAAAAATTGAACAAGTCCTCCAGCTTCTTTCTCAATCATTGCCGAGCGAGAAAATCCTAAAATTGAGGCAAATAAAATAGAAATCCAAAAAACTCCAGAATAGAGATCCATATTCCTTTCACCCATATTCCCAAAAGACAGATCAAGAAAACCAAAAATAAGAGAGACTACTAAGGCAAAAATCAACATGAGTGGAATCATTTCTTTATTTCTTAATTCCATACGAAGATCTTTTCTTACAACAGCCAATATCACTGAAATGTACAACTTGAAAGTTTTCGACATAGTTTCTAACCATTCACAAATTTAATAATTTCATCATTTCCCAAAACATCTACATCGTCTAATGCAACTAATTTTCCTTTATTCAATACTCCAATCTTGTTGCTTATTTCTAAAGCTCTTTCGAGAAAGTGCGTTGAAAAAATAAAAAATCTTTCTTTTGGCAACCTTTCGAAACAATCAAAACTAAAACCTTCCTTCATTATAGAAACTAACATGTCCGCAAATCTTCTATCTAAACTAACAAATGGTTCGTCCATAAGTATTATCTCAGGATCATGAATAATTGATCTGACAATTGAAACACGCTTAATGAGACCCTCACTTAAATGACGCAATGGAGTATCTAAATAATGAAAAAATTCAAATATTTCACTTAATTCATTAATTCTTCTCTCTTTCACTTCCTTATTTACACCAAATAACGAGACATAGAAATCTAAATTCTCACGTATGCTAAGTGAAAAATATAGAAAGGAACTATGAGGCACCATCCCGATTTTTCCTGCAAAAGATTCTCTTGTATTTCTTCCATCTAAAATAATTTCTCCCTCACTTGCCTTGCTAGTTTTAGCAAACTGATTCAAAAGAGAGGTTTTTCCAGACCCATTACCTCCTAGCAGGGCAAGGATTTCCCCCCGTTGAATCTTTAAATTTATATTTTTCAGTATCCAAACTTTTCCATAACGTTTCCCGATATTAACTGTCTCTAACAAAACGTTTCCTTTCAGTTTGAATTTCGAGAAGACGAGAAAAATAAAGTCCCCTCTCTTCCTTATAAGTATCCTCTTGAATTTGCCCTGAATCCATCAAATCATCCAAAGATGCAATTTTCCTTAACAATTGCTCTCTTTCATGTATAAGTTTTAGTTTAATTGCTCTCTTTCTTCTGTATAAGAATGCAAAAGTAAAACTTGCAATAAAAAGCACAGCAAATAAAACATAGAAAAAGTCTAATCTACCTAAAGAATCTGGGGCTTTTAAATTTAACGAAAAATTACTACCCGAACGCAAAGGAATCAAATACTGATTATACTCTTTGCCATTCAATTTCAGGATATTAGAAACTATTGTTCCATCGATATCCAGTTGAACATTTTTGCGGTTAGTTAAAAGAGTAAAATTTGGAGAGTCAAAAAAAACTGGTTTTGTAACCTTAATTCCTCCGTAACTATCAGCAAGCCTATACCGCAGGAGAATAAATTTATCTCCTTTTGGAAAAGGCTCTCTAGATACTAGTGTGGTCTTAGACATTTCATACAATTTAGGATCAAGTCCTACAGGAGCAGATGACCAGACAGCATTCGGATTTCGAACATTACTGCTAATAGGAAGAACAAATTTAAAAGTTGAAGTATTTTTCTCTGACTTTAAAACAGAATTACTTTTATTCATAAAATTAAAAATTTCAGTCACTTCATAAAGCCCCTTCTCTAAATCAATTACCATTACATTTTTTGTTAAAGGCAACCCCTTAGAAACAAAATCGTTTGTCCCCTGAGCAAAAACGTTAGAAAAAGAATGGATAAAGAGAAGAATAAATAGTAAAAATTTGTTCATTTTATTTCACTTCCGCAATTCGAACAAAATTTATCTTCAGTACCAAAGGAATTCCCACAAGTTATACAATAAAAAGTAGTTTCAACTGACGTTATCTCCTTATCTGACAAATTTTCTTGTATTGCATTTTCCTGAGCAGAAATTTTATTGTTATTTCTATATCGCAAAATTTCTTCTTCTATTTCACTTCTAACATCATTTACTATATTCGGATTTTTATTTACTTGGTTTTCTCCAAATACAACATCACCTTCTTTAACTCCTAAGGCTTCCAGCCTTCTCAATACATTTAATGCTTTTTGATTTAATGGATTCAATAATTTAGAGTAGTCTTCATTCGAAAGTTTCTTCATCGCTCTATCGAAACGCACTTCAAGAATATTCTTGTATATATTTTCACGTTCAAACATGAGACGTGAAATTCTTTTATTTTTTTCGGATACATTATTCATATCAAATGAATTAACTGGAACACGAACAAGAGGCCAAAAAGCAAAAGCAAAGACCATTAGAAAAAATAATGATAAAATAGAGAGTGAGAAAAATTCCATCGTTTATTCCTTCAAAGTAAAAATCTGACCCTTCCTCCTTGACCACCTATCAGGAAGAAAACAAACAATAGCGCCAAGCGAGAAAACTATTCCTCCAAACCAAATCCAGTTCAAGAGTGGATTGACCATAAATTTAAAACTAGCAGCTCCACCAGAATCTACGTCTGAGAAAACAGCGTAAACATCCGAAAAAAATCCTCTCCTTATCCCAGCCTCTGTAGTTGGTTGAGGAGGAGTGAAATATATTCTTCTCTCAGGAGAAACGGATCCAATTTGATATCCTTTAATGAATACCGACAATTTTGCGCGAACTGCACGATAGGAATCGCTTACTTCCTGCTTTACCCCTTCATATCGCATTCTAACAGATCCAACATGAAAACTTTCACCTGGACGAAGCCTAACCTCTTCTGTCACTTGATAGGCAGAGGAAGCTGCTATCCCTACAAATAAAATTGCCATTCCCAAATGTACTATATATCCCCCAAAACGTCTTTTGTTATTCATCGTAAGAAACCAGACACAAGTAAAATAATTAAGTTTAGTTCTTTCTTTTACTAAATTTGCACCTTTATGAAATTCTATGAAAATTGCGCAAATTGAGAATATTGAAAGTGAGATAGCTAAAACTCCATAAAAATGATGGACTTCAAAAAACAAAAGAATAGAAGTGCCCAACAAACCGACAATAGTAGGAACAATAAAACTCTTTTTTATTTGAGAAGTGGAAGTTATTCTCCAAGCCATTAGTGGGCCGGCTCCGAGTAATAACAATAAAAACATCCCAATAGGAACATTAACTTGATCAAAAAACGGTGGCCCTACTGTGACTTTTATCCCTTCTACTAGTTCTGAAACAACAGGGAACATAGTTCCCCAAAAAATTGCAAATGTTATAGATACAAAGACAACATTATTAAGTAGAAAACCTGCTTCTCTGGAAAAAAAACTTTCTAATTCATGCTCGCTTTTTAATTTTTTCAATCTAATAAAAACTAAAACGAAAGAAAGAAACAAAGCAATTAAAAGATATACCAAAAATACCCATCCAAAATTACTATTTGCAAACGCATGGACGCTCGACAAAATTCCACTTCTTGTCACAAAAGTGCCAAAAATTGTAAGCAAGTAAGTCAGAATAATTAAAACAACATTCCATACTTTTAGCATACCTCTTTTTTCTTGAATTATTATTGAATGCAAAAAAGCAGTTCCTGTTAACCAAGGCATTAAACTGGCATTTTCTACCGGATCCCATGCCCAGTATCCACCCCAACCTAACTCTTTGTATGCCCAAGCTCCGCCTAAAAGGATTCCAGTTCCATTAAAAAACCATGCGAATAATGTCCAACGACGAATAGTTTGTATCCAATCATTGTCCAATTTGCCAGTGATTAGTGCTGCGATACAAAAAGAGAATGGAACTACATATCCAACATATCCTAAATATAGATTAGGAGGATGTATTACCATTCCCCAATCTTGTAATAGTGGGTTCAATCCTTTTCCATCTATGGGTGGAACATTATTTAAATCAAAGGGCAACGTCATAAAACTGAGCAAAAATAGAAAGAAAAAAGCTGTTACCATTAAAGTCCCTGTAACAAAGGGCATTAAATCTAAATTTCGTTTTTGATTTTGCCTAATCACTAGAAAGCAATACAGGCAAAGCAATAATAACCAAAGCATAAGGCTACCTTCTTGACCTCCCCAAAAAGCACTAAACCGATAGAAAGATTCAAGAGAGTTATTCACGTGATTAGCTACATATTTCACTCTATAATCACGAATCATCAGTAAATAAATTAGAGAAAAACTTGCAGTAACGACTAGAATAAATACAGATATTGCAGAGTTACTTCCAACTTTCGTCAAACGATTATTTTTAAGAAATCCACCAAAAAAAGAAAAGAAAATACTGGCAAGAGAAAGAAGAAGAGCAAAGAAAATACTATACCTACCTAAATCAACTAAAAACAATAAAATCACTCCAACAAAAAATATATTAATTTAACAAACTGGACTATTTCAAAGAGTTCTTCAAACGTCTCTCTTTTGCTTTTTGCATTAGACGAAGATGATCTTCAGGCATTGCATCTCCCTTTTCCTTCATCTCTTCAAATTTTGAAGGACATGCAACCATCAAATTATTTGCAACCAAAGTTCCTTTACTATTTATTTTTCCTTCTGCGATAA
>CAYWAX010000049.1:0-13308 GCA_964456425.1 uncultured Nitrospinaceae bacterium
ACCAGAAATAGCATCCAGACTATTTTGAAAAGCTCTAAGGGAAGCATTGTTCGCTAGCTGAATGGACAAGAAAACTGATACGCCTAAAGCTACTCCTAGAACGGTAAGAATAAACCTATAACGTTCTATCTTTAAGTAACGTAAAAACAAGATTTTAAAGATTTTAAATATGAACAATCAGGAAACCTCTTCTCCTAACTTACCATCTCTAATTTCAACTCTTCTTGATGCCGACAATAGAGCCATAGGATCATGACTAACCATCAAAACGGTTACATCTTTATCTTTCGATAAACTAGAAATCAATTGTAAAATTTCTTTTCCACGATTTGAATCTAGATTGCCAGTCGGTTCATCAGCAAGGAGTAGAGAAGGTGAATTAATAAAAGCTCTAGCAATAGCAACACGTTGCATCTCTCCACCAGAAAGTTGTTGCGGCAAAAAATCCATTCTATTTTCAAGGCCAACTTTCGATAAAAGATCAATTGACTTTTTTTCTATTTCTTTTCTGTTTTTTCTTGCTAATACTAAGGGTAGAGATACATTTTCAATTGCACTCATCGTTGGCATCAGATTAAAAAATTGATGAACAAAACCAATTTCTTCGCGTCTCATAATACTCAATTCTCTATCACGAAAATTTACAACATTTTTCCCATTTATAATTATTTCACCAGAAGTTGGAGAATCTATACAACCAATTAAATTTAAAAGAGTGCTCTTCCCTGACCCACTAGGACCAGAAATAGCAAGGAATTCTCCTTTTGCAACAGTCAAATCAATTTCTTCCACTGCATTAAAACTATATGTTCCTTGGGTATATTCTTTAGTAATTTTTTCTAAACTAACTATCAAGAAAACTCCATTTTTATAGTAAAATACAGGTTAGTTTATATACGAGAAAAATAATTTTAAAAAGGACATTCCATTGTTTAAATCTATTTCAAATATCTTCTTAATTTGTAAAGATTTAGAAAGATCTAGAAACTTTTACTCTAGTTATTTAGAACTAAAAGAGAAAAAAAAAGAAAAAGATTTTATCGAATATGAAATTGGTTCGAATTGTCTTGTCATCCATGCACCAATAAAAAATGACATAATGGAAGCATGGAATTTAAAACCAGTTCATAAGGAAAGAGGTTCGGGGTTCATACTGACTCTCGAACCTGATAATTTAGAGGATTCATATAGAAAAATTTCAAAAAAAGATGTGAAAATTCTTTTTCCCCCAAAAGATGTTCCATGGGGATATAGAATTTTTATGTTAGAGGATCCTGATGGATTTGTGATTGAAGTAAGTCAGAAAATAACGAGAAAGAATATTTAAAGACCTTCAAAGATAGATTTCTCTTTATCCTTGGGAACGTTTTCACTTTTCACACAAACAAAAGTTTCTTCTCCATACAACCATCTTCCAGTCAAGCGGATAAACCACCAAAAAAAGTTTCCAGTTATCTGGCTCTTGTGTTGAACTAAAGCTCTCCACTTTTTTCTTAACAAAGATCTTATATTGATGTATGTAGTAATTTCATGATCTGGCACTCCATATTTATCTTCTCTAAAATCTGGGTCGTCTAAAGGAGTTTTTGCGCCAAAAAATTTCATCCATTTCCATGTTTTAATCATCTTGGACCTTGCCCATGCAGTGTAATATATTTTTTTTACTTTCCATGAGTCTAAAGCTTGAATATCAATTGAAGAATCTTCAGATAACCTTATTGCTTCCATTGTAATCTTGTGCGCCATTATATGATCTGGATGTCCGTAACCACCTCTTTCATTATAGGTTATTACAACATCGGGTTTATGTTTCCTAATAAGCAATGCTACCTTATGGGATACTTCAAATAGATCTGCATTCATGAAAGCATCACTATTTTGATTACTATCCCATCCTTCCATTCCAGAATCTTTGTACCCGAGTGTATATAATTCTTGTATCCCTAAGATTTGCGTAGCTTTCTTCAATTCCGAAATACGAATTTCTCCTAATCGTTTCTGCGGTGAAGAAGCACTTTTAATCTCTTTCTCAAGATTATTATCTTTGATTTCCCCCATTTCACCATTTGTACAAGTCACAAGTACAACGTTATTTCCATCTTTAATAGACTTGATTATAAGTCCACCTGTAGAACTACATTCATCATCCGGATGTGCATGTACTATAAATAAGGTATATGAGGATTTTTGTTGGTTAGATTTCAAAATAGAAGATAAATCTACTTGTGTTCCCAAATATCGCCTGTTCTTAAAAGACTATCCAAATCAGGATCTTTTTTAGATTGCGCATCACTTACTTGACTTTCAACACTTTGTTCAAAAACTGGTTTATTTATCTGCCTAAGAATTCCAAGTGGGACTGGTCCACCTTCATTTTCCATTCTACTAAGCATATAAGCATAGGCACCTGTTTCCTCGTTTTGATCATGAACTATGACCTCACCTGAATCTGCGGATACAGTTGTACAATTATATCCATCAAAAGCTATACCTTTCCTATCATCTTTAGGACCATAAAGAAGAGGTTGCCCGTCTTCCAAATAGACAACGTTTTCTTCCTTAACACCTTTTTCGGTATACTGACTCCAGGCACCATCGTTAAAAACAATACAGTTCTGCAGAATTTCTACAAATGCTGTACCTTCATGTTCGGCAGCAGCCTTAAGAATAGCACCCATATGTTTTTGATCTCTATCTACAGTCCTTGCGATAAAACTACATTCTGCACCTAGAGCCAAGGTAAGTGGATTTAATGGAGCATCTATTGACCCAACAGGAGTAGATTTTGTCTTAGCACCTACCCTAGAGGTAGGAGAATATTGTCCCTTCGTCAAACCATATATACGATTATTAAAAAGCATTATTTTAACACCTACATTTCTACGCATCGTATGAATTAGGTGATTTCCGCCTATACTTAAAGCATCACCATCACCAGATATAACCCAAACCGACAAATCTGGCTGAGTAATCTTTATACCAGTAGCAAATGAAGGAGCACGACCATGGATAGTGTGGAAACCATACGTATTCATATAATAGGGAAATCTTGCAGCACAACCTATCCCACCTACAAAAACAAAATTTTCTCTAGGGATTTCTAGTTCAGGCAACACTTTCTGCATCTGAGCCAAAATCGCGTAATCACCACAACCAGGACACCATCTGACTACTTGATTAGACTGAAAATCTTTCCGTGTTAAACCTAATCCTTCTACTTCTACTTTTGCTTCCAATCTAGAGTATCTCCTCTATCTTTGAGATCAATTCTGAAATTTTAAATGGTTTCCCTCTAACAAGATTCAGTCCTATTGTTTCTATAAGAAATTCATAACGAATCATCTTTGACAACTGTCCTAAATTAATTTCAGGAACAAGAACTTTTTTGAAATTTTTTAAAATCTCTCCTAAATTTTTTGGGAAAGGATTTAAATGGGTAAGATGAACATGAGAAACAGAAGCACCTCTAGCCTGTAAAATCTCAACAGCGGCTAGAATCGATCCGTAAGTTCCTCCCCATCCCAATACTAAAACATCACCCGTGTCCTCTCCAAATACTTCTGCTTCAGGAATATCATTAGCAATACCAGCAACTTTTTTTGCACGTATTCTACACATCATGTCATGGTTATCAGGATCGTAACTAATATTTCCTGTTCCGTCTTCTTTTTCTATACCACCAATACGGTGTTCATAACCAGGCTTCCCTGGAACAGCCCAAGGCCTACTTAGTAATTCTGGATCTCTGTCATATGACATAAAGGATTCAGCAGGTCCTAATTCTTTTACTATATTCATTTCAGGAATTTCATCAGATTTTGGTAAAAGCCATGGCTCAGAACCATTACCTAAATACCCATCACTTAATAGTACAACAGGAGTCATATATTTCACCGCAATTCTAGACGCTTCAACCGCTGCCCAAAAGCAGTCTGAGGGGGTTTTTGCGGCAACTATAGGAATAGGACTCTCACTATTTCTGCCAAACATACATTGCAACAAATCTGCTTGCTCAGTTTTCGTAGGTAAGCCAGTACTAGGACCACCTCTTTGTATATTTACAATAACTAAAGGTAACTCTGTCATTACAGCAAGACCCATCGCTTCACCTTTCAAAGCGATTCCAGGACCACTTGAACAGGTTACTCCGAGAGAACCAGCAAAAGAAGCACCTATTGCAGCAGAAACAGCAGCAATTTCGTCTTCTGCTTGAAATGTATAAACACCAAAATTTTTATGCCTAGAAAGTTCGTGTAAAACATCACTTGCTGGAGTAATAGGATAAGCCCCCCAGAACAATTTCAATCCGATCTTTTGAGTTGCTGCGATAAATCCGTAAGCTAATGCAACATTTCCCGAAATATTCCTATAGATACCAGGAGGATACGTAGCCTCTCGAACAATATAGTTTGCAGCAAAAATTTCAGCATTTTCTCCAAAATAATAACCTGCCTCTAGAGCCCTTGTATTAGCAGTAACAAACTCTTCACTCTTAGAGAATTTTTCCTTAATCCATTCCTTCGTAGGTTCAATCGGACGAGAATACATCCAATACATAAGACCAAGAGCAAAAAAGTTCTTACATCTATCAGCAAAATTAGAAGATATTTCTACATCTTCTAAAGCTTTCCGAGTCATTGTAGTTATTTTTACTTCATGAAGTTGATATGCAGATTTTAAAGCGTCATCTTCAAGTGGATTAGAATCATATTCGGCTTTTTCTAAATCTTTTTCTTTGAAATTATCTACATTTGCTATGATAACACCACCTTTTTTCAAATCATGAAGATTTGCTTTTAAAGCGGCAGGATTCATAGCAACAAGAACATCTACAGAATCACCGGGAGTATGAACTTCTTTACTACTAAAATTAACTTGAAAACCACTAACACCTGCTAAGGTACCAGCAGGGGCTCTAATTTCAGCAGGAAAATCAGGGAATGTACTTAGATCATTACCAGCGATTGCTGCAGCATTTGTGAATCTATCACCTGTTAACTGCATCCCGTCTCCAGAATCACCTGCAAAACGGATAGCAACAGTTTCTAGTTCTACTAACTCCTTATTAGAACGACTGCTTGGAGATGAATCAGACATCTAAAGTTGACCCTTAATAAAAGCTAAAAAAAAATTAAAAATCAAATAAAAAGAAAAGCAATTCGGAAATTATTACGAAAAGGAACTAACTCGTCAATTAAATTTTCAAATTTAAATGGCAAAAATAAATTAATAGATATAATTCAGATACAATTTTGCAATAAAAATCATCAAAGAAAAAAATTTGATTGTGTAAAACTTAACGAATATGATATTAATCAAATTTCGTAGAAAAGATAATTAACAAATCAAAATCATGGAGATTCAAGAATGCTTTTTAATAAGAGTAGAGCTCTATCGTTGATGCAGGAGAATGACCTTGAAGCTATCATAGCCACGACACATGAGAATGTTACATATTTGACCGGTCATGTTGGATGGGCACAAAGAGTATACAGACAAAGGAAAAGTTGTGGATTACTAACAAAAAATCCAGATGTAGGAACCGACCTAATAATGAATCGTGCAGATAATACATATTATGCAGCTTACGGGGGTTTTGCAGAAAATGTTTACAGCTATGGTGGACAGGCTTATCATATAGGACAAGAAAATTACGAACCAAATAGTACTGAATTTGAGAAATACTTAGAATTACATAACAGTGGGGGAGAAAATCCTACTCTTTTAGAAGGACTTGTAAAAGCTTTAAAAAATAGAGAAATAACCTCAGGGAATATTGGATTAGATGAAGAAGGATGTTCTGAAAGTCTTTTTACTGCTTTAAAAAAAGAATTCCCAAATTGTAATTTCTTACCTGCTTCAGGTCTATTCTTAATGATTAGACTTGTAAAAACTGATGATGAACTTGACGTACTTAGAGAAGCTGCATTGATCAATGAAAATGCCATACAAAAAGTTTTCAATTATGTTGAAGAAGGAGTTACAGAAAATGAAGTAGCGCAAGTATGGAGACAAGCCGTAGCAAAACCAGGAGGAATGTGGCATTGGTTCCATTTTAATAGTGGACATCGAAGTGTTTTTATTTTCCCACCTACTGATAAAAAATTAAAAAAAGGCGACCTTTTTATGTTTGATGCAGGGTTATTTTACAAAAACTACAATGCAGATACTGGTAGTTGTGGTTGTATCGGAGAGCCCAGCAATCGAATCAAAAAAGAATGGTCTGCTATTCAAGATGGATTTCTTCAATCATTGGATATCGTAAAATCAGGGTGTACTGGAGGACAAATATACAAAGCATTAATTTCTGGTATCAAATCAAAATTTCCTGAATTTGATGCTCCATTTGCAGGACATACAATTGGATTAGAAGCTCGCGAGTTTCCTTTTATTTTAGGTGACGAAACTAAGCACAACCAAAAATTTCTTCCAAGCACTTCAGAAATTCCTTTGCCTGTAAATTCCGTTATTAACATTGAAGCTCCGATAGGAACTTTTGGATTCGGAGGATACCAAATAGAGTATTCAGTTATAGTCAAAGAAAATGGTTGGGAACCTCTAATAGAACAAAAAAGAGAACTCAAAATAATAGAATAAAAAAACTCTTTTTTTAAACAGAAAACTATTTACACTTTATACAGTTTTTTTGATTTGTTCTTTATGTTATAAATATTTCGGTTATAGAAGAAAAAGTTTTATTTAAAGTAGCAAAAAAATAGCAACTCCTATTCGAGTAGCGAAAAATAATTCTTAGAGGTTTAGATGTCTAAATATGCAATGGCAATTGATTTAAGAGCATGTATTGGCTGTCATGCATGTACTATAGCCTGCAAATCAGAACACGACATTCCAATAGGCACCTGGCGTTGTTGGGTCAAAGAGGTAGAAAAAGGGACATTTCCGAATACAAGACGTGAGTTCCTTCCAGTTCTTTGTAATCAATGTGATGATGCTCCTTGTCAAAATATTTGTCCAACAAAAGCACTCTTCAGAAGAAATGATGGCATTGTAGATCTAGATCCAGAATGGTGCATAGGATGTAAATCATGTATAGCGGCATGTCCTTATGATCAAATTTTTATTGATCCGAATACAAGCACTGCTGAAAAGTGCAATTTCTGTTCTAACCGGCTGGAAGCAGATTTGGAACCTGCCTGCGTTGTAGTTTGTCCAACAGAATGTAGAGTTTTTGGAGATTTGGAAGACCCCGATGCAAAAATCAATAAATTACTTACACATGAACCTCACAATGTAAGAAAACCTGAATACAACACTTCTCCAAATATATATTACGTAAATGGAAGTCAGCAACTTCTAGATCCAACAAAACCAACACAATCTGGAATATATAAACAGGGAGAAATGAGCGAGGAATTAAAACAATCCGTTCCGGAATTCAAGAATGACCCACAGGAAAGTCGAACAGTATATGATACTTTTCATAACATTCCTTGGGACAAGAATATCATTACATATCTAATGACTAAGGGAGCTAGTACTGGTTTATTGATACTAAGTCTCTTATTATGGTCGGTTGGTTACAAAAGTAGTCTATTCTCATTCTGGATGCCTATACTCAGTGGGGTCCTCTTATCTGTCACTGGATATGTTCTAATTACGGATTTAAAAAAACCCGAACGATTTTATTATATTTTACTACGTTCAAATTGGAACAGTTGGATGGCTTGGGGAACTTGGTTCATTACATTAAAAGGAATATTTATTTTACTATGGCTACTAGGAACATTGGCAAGTAATGATGGATTTTTGAATTTTATCCTTTGGCCTACTATCTTACTTTCTTTCCTTTCTTCAATTTACACTGGTTTCTTTTTTGCCCAAGCAAGTGCTAGAGACCTTTGGAAAGGAAGTGAAAATACGATTGACATCGGCGTTTTATCGATTCTGAAAGGTGCGGCAATTTTAGCTTTATTCGTAATTATTTTTCCTGTCGCGGACAAAACTAATGCACTCAACCTACTTGGGAACATAATTACAATTTGCACTCTTCTTCATTTTTCAATATTGATGTTCTCGATACTTTTACATAGATTTGGCTCTGTTGCTCACGAGCGTTCTATTGAGTTAATACTTAAAGGTCCCTTCAAAAAAGAATTTTGGAATGGCGCAATTATTGCTGGATGTGCAGTTCCTATGTTTGTTTTCTGGTCGCTTGGATATAATTATTTCACTTATCTACTTGCTAGTACACTTGTTGTAATAGGTTCGTACTACTGGGATAAAATATGGGTACAAGCTGGACAGAAGGTACCGTTGTCTTAATTTTCAAGGAGAAGAAATGGTTTCAAAACATTTACAATCTGGAGTTGGGGCACATAATATTTCTTCGTTGGGATACCCAGAGCTTTTAGAAACTTCGGAAAAAACCTCAGATTCAAATAAAACACATAGCGTCAAAAAGAATGGAAAATTAAGATCCTACCCTCCCCCTGAAGAATGGGATAACTGGACTGAGTTTGAAAGTGGAACTTGGCCTGAAAAAACACAAAGGAATTATTCTCTTATTCCCACTCTTTGTTTCAACTGTGAGGCAGGTTGTGGTCTTCTAGCATACGTTGATAAAGACGATATGAAAATCAGGAAAATAGAGGGAAATCCCCTGCATCCTGGCTCTAGAGGAAGGAACTGCGCAAAGGGTTGGGTAACTTTAAATCAAGTGAATGACCCAGATAGAATTCTTTATCCACTCAAAAGAGTCGGAAAAAGAGGTGAAGGAGAATGGGAAAGAATAAGTTGGGATGAAGTTCTCGATGATCTTGCCGCAAGAATCAGAAAATCTATAGAGGAAGAAAGACGAAACGAAATTATGTATCATGTTGGTAGACCTGGCGAAGATGGTTTTATGTTTCGAACTCTCGCAAGCTGGGGGGTCGATGGACATAATAGTCATACAAATGTTTGCAGTTCTTCAGCAAGGATTGGTCAGTACCTATGGAATGGTTCCGACCGCCCATCACCAGATTTTTCTAATGCAGAGGCAATTCTCTTAATTAGTAGTCATTTAGATACAGGACACTACTTTAATCCTTCAGCACAACGCATCATTGAAGCTCAAATGAACGGTGCCAAAATAATTGTGATAGATCCAAGACTATCGAATACTGCTGCTAAAGCAGACTACTGGCTCCCTGCATATAGTGGAACAGAACCAGCTATTCTACTTTCTATCGTTCGCTTCTTGTTAGAAACCGGACAATTTGATGAAAAATTTGTTGAAGAATGGTTTAATTGGACTGAATATTTAGGCTCTGTTCATCCTCAGGATGAAATTACTTTTGATAATTTTATTTTGAGGCTAAAAGAAGAATATGCAGAATTCACTTTTGAATATGCATCAGAGGAAACCGGGGTATCTATAGAACAAATAGCAGAAGTTGCTCAGGTAATAGCTAGAGCTGGAAGTCGACTTTGTGTTCACGTATGGAGAGCAGCTGCTACAGGAAATTTAAATGGATGGCAAGTAGCAAGATGTCTCCATTTTATTCCATCTTTGACTGGCGCAATAGGTACAGTTGGAGGAACACATTTAGCAAGTTGGCATAAATTCGTTCCTTCCCATCCAAATCCTGCCCCCGGACCTAAAGACTGGAACGAGTTACTTTATCCTCCTGAGTATCCGTTAGCACATTTTGAAATGAGTTTCTTAATGCCACATCTAATGAAAGATAAAGGGCATAAAATAGATACATATTTTACCCGTGTTTATAATCCTGTATGGACAAACCCAGATGGTTTTATGTGGGTAGATATGTTGAGAGATGAAAACAAAATCGGTTGTCATATTGCACTTACCCCAACCTGGAGTGAAACAGCGTGGTTTGCAGATTATATTTTACCCATGGGCGTTGCTACAGAAAGACATGATAATCAAAGTCAAGAAACTCATCCTGCAAAATGGTTTGGGTTCAGACAACCTGTTCTCCGTGTGGCTAGAGAAAAATTAGGTGAAACTGTAGAAAGTACTAGAGATACAAACCCAGGAGAAGTATGGGAAGAAAATGAATTTTTAATAGAACTTTCTTGGAGAATTGACCCAGACGGATCATTAGGAATTAGAAAATATTTCGAGAGCCCATATAGAAATGGGGAAAAAATTACAGTTAACGAATATTATCAATGGATGTTCGAAAATGGAGTCCCTGGTCTCCCCGAAGCGTCTGAAAAAGAAGGCCTCTCCCCGTTAGAATATATGAGAAAATACGGAACATTCACCGTTGAAGATAATGTCTATGAAGTACATATGAAAGAACTACCAGAAGATGATATTGCAAGTGCAGATATTGCAGAGCTTGACGGGTCTATCAATGACAATGGAAAAACTATTGGCAATATGAGTAAAGGAAAAGCTAGAATTGGCTTCAATACTCCTTCAAAAAAGCTAGAATTTTACAGCGCTACTATGACTGACTGGAACTGGCCAGAACATGCTATTCCGTCTTACAAAAAGACACATGTTTACTGGAGGGACATGGATAAGAATGAGAATGAATTTGACTTGCTTCCAAATTATAGACTACCTACTTTAATACATACTAGATCTGCAGTGAAATGGTTATACGAGATAACTCACAATAATCCTCTCTGGATACATACTGAAGATGCTAATCGTATGGGAATCAAGACAGATGATTTAGTCAAGGTAGAAACTGAAATAGGCTATTTCGTAACTCGTTGTTGGGTAACAGAAGGCCTGAAACCTGGAATAGTTGCAATGGCACATCACCTAGGCCGTTGGAGATTGGATGAAAATATTGGAGCACCTAAAATTGCTTCAGCCTTGGTTAAGATAGAGGAGCAAGACAGTGAGTTTACAATGAATCAAATTCATGGTGTTGAACCATTTAAAAGTGATGATCCAGATACTGAAAGAATATGGTGGAAAGAAATCGGAGTAAATCAAAACTTAACTTTTCCTGTGAATCCTGATCCGATAAGTGGAATGCATTGTTGGCATCAGAAAGTAAAGTTAAGTAAAGCAACTTCTTCAGAGAATTATGGAGACATAAAAGTAGATACAGATAAAAGTTTTGCTCATTACAAAAAATGGTTAGAAATGGCTAGACCTGCACCAGGACCCGATGGTCTAAGAAGACCTCTCTGGTTTCTAAGACCAAACAAACCACAAGCAGATGCCTATTTGCTAGAGGAGTAGGGAAAATTTGGCCTAAACGTTCCCAAACCCTAGAGGAACTAAATCAACAATCAAAATTAAGAGAAGAACTGTACAGAGTCATGTCTGTAGCTTTTTTAGATCCTCCGGAACAAAAATTATTGCTATTCCTAAAAGAAAATTACCCATTTCTTTTTTCAGAGAATAAAATACCCTCAGAAGATTTAGTTAAAGAACTGAGAATAGATTTTACTAATTTATTTATTCTTTCATCTCCGCCATACGAATCCGTCTTATTAGATGAAAGTGGTTTTTTAAATTCTAAAGTTACTGACAGCGTAAATGATTTTTTTAGACACTCAGGCTTTAATACAAGTTCCAATAAAATAGGGCAGAAATTTCACAGTATTTTATCGATGGATCATATTAGTGTTGAATTAGAATTCATGTCTCATCTTGCGAAAAATCAATGTGAAAATCTCTCTGACAAAAAAGAACAAGAATATTATAAATACTTAAATTTATCGTCAAACTTTTTAGACAATCACTTATTAAAATGGGTGCCAATTTATTTGACTGCTATCGAAAGGGATTCTAAAACTTTTTTTTATAAAGAATTATGCAAATGGAGTCTAAATTTCATATTGGATGACAGAAAATATATCGAAAAAATAACAAAAAGAAATTGATATTATTATATATTCACCTTCTATTTTTCCTCAGACCATTTCTGTGACTTAGATAAATAACTTCTTAACTCACGTAAGTTTTTAGTCCAATTTTCCCAACTTCCCCTAGAAATTCTACATTTTTTGGAGAAAGAGCTATATTGTTCTGACCAGAATTTTGCATCTGAATCAAGAACTTCTAATAATTCAAATATTTTATTTTCAGAACCAGCCTCTCTAAAAAGATTTTCAAGCATTCTTTTTCGTGTCTGAATTCCAGTTCTAAGACCCATCTCAGAACCAATTTCTCTAATCCTATTTCTTGTCAAAAAAAAGCCACATCTAGTTGGTGCTATTAACAATTCAACAAGATCATGAAGATTACCTTTAGTAAAAGTTTCCGAAATGTCAGACAATTTCTTCCTTTCTAAAAATATAATAATTAAACGAAATAAAAAATAACATAGATATTAAAACTAAAAAATCTATTTTATAAAAAAGTATTTATGGTTGGTTCTTATTATTACACATGTTATTTTTTGTAGATGATAAAAAAAGAACAAAACCTTGTAATTATACTTGTTAGACCGAAAGGCGCATCTAACGTTGGATCGATAGCTCGAGCTATGACACATTTTGGAATAACAGAATTAAGAATTGTTTCTCCAATGTGTGATGTAAAAGACATAAAAGCTCATTCTATGGCTATGGCGGGTCAAGATATCCTAAAAAATGCATCTCACTATCCTACTCTTAAAGATGCCATAATGGATTGCAATCTCACAATAGCTACTTCAAGAAGAGTTGGAAGAAATAGATCTCCGTCACTATCTTTAAGGGATGATTCTCAAAAAATATATGAATTCATTCACCTCAAAAAAGTAGCAATTGTTTTTGGTCAAGAAGATAAGGGACTCTTCAAAGAAGAAATGGAATTATGCCAGGAACATCTAGTAATACCTGCAAGACCTCAGTCGGAATCTTATAATTTATCACAAGCAGTTCTCTTAATACTCTGGGAAATCTTTATGTCTAATCCAAGTGACTTTGAAAAACCAGAAAATCCAGAAAATCAAAAAGAAATTGAAACGATTGCCTCTAGAAAAGAAATTGAAGATTTACTAGAACAAATACTAAAAGTTTCTATAAAAATTGGTTTTGTACCCTACTATGAGCCCAAACGAGTGACTAATACATTCAGAAAAATGATTAATCGTGTTGAACCTACAACTAGAGAAGTTAGAACTATGAGAGGTATGATAAAACAAGTTAATTCAAAATTCTCAGGCAAAGAAACTGAGTAAGTTAAAAGAAAATATCGCAAATGACATTAAACTTAGACAATCTAGACTATAAATTACCAGATAAGAGAATAGCTAAGTACCCTTTAGAAAAAAGAGAAGATGCTAAACTTCTTTGTCTTAACAAAATAGACTCAGGAATTACACACACTAAAATAAAATTTTTACCTAATATTCTGAAGCAAAATGACTTAATTGTTTTTAATAA
>CAYWAX010000050.1:0-6385 GCA_964456425.1 uncultured Nitrospinaceae bacterium
AAGACTAAGTTGCAAGGAACTTATAATTCCAGAAACTGGTTCAGTACTCTCGGCTACCGGTGCAATTATGTCAGAACTCCATGCGGATTTCAGAGCACTTTTTTTTACTTCAAGCAATAATTTTAATTTTAAAGGAGTAGAACAAACTTTAAAAAAATTGAAAATGAAAGCTGAAAAATTCATTAAAGGAACTAGGGAAAATCACCTCGATTATAATATAGAATTTTGGGTTGAAGCTCGATATAAAAGTCAAGTTTGGGAGATTGATTTGCCAATTACGAAAAATCTCTTAAAAACAAAACAATCAGTTGAAAAATTCCGTAAAGATTTTAATAAATCCCATAAGAATATTTTTGCATTTAGTGATCCAGATTCACCGATAGAGTTTATTGGTTGGCGTTCAACCGTTAATTGTAAAATTCGTTCAAAACCGATTGGAAAAATTAAAAAAAATAAATTTCACAAACATCATATCTCCAAAAAAAGAAAAGCTTTTTTTGACAAAAAAGGACTATTAAATGTTCCAGTTATAATACTTGAAAATATTAAAAAGAATCATACAGTAAAAGGTCCTGCAATAATCGAATCACCATTTACTACTATTGTACTTGATATAGGTTCAAAAGCGACGAGAACAAACAGGGGTAGTCTTAAAATAAATTTTTAGTTCAGACTAGGAATAGAATAGTTAGGAAATCAAATGAAAACTATAAAAGATAAAAGAATAAATACAAAGAAATTTGATCCTTTAACACTAGCAGTACTTAGTAAACGTTTTGAGGCAGTTACATCTAAAATGGCAAATACTCTTTTAAGAACTGGACGATCCGGCGTTCTAAATTTAGCAAGAGATTTTTCTACAAGTATTGTTACTAATGACTGTTTTTTGTTAACAGGAGCTGAATCTTTACCAATACATCATTTGAGTGGCGCAGATTTAATGGCTAAATCCTTGCTGGAAATGCATCCAAAACTTAAGCGGGGAGACGCCTTCCTACACAACTCTCCTTATCATGGTTGCTCACATCCAGCAGATCATACAATTTTAGTCCCTGTTATAGACGAGAAAGGCAAACATCATTTCACAGTATGGGTCAAAGCCCATCAAGCTGACTGTGGTAACGGCCAACCAACAACTTATATGGGTCATGCTAGAGATGTTTACGAAGAAGGTGCTTTGATTTTTCCTCCAACTAAAGTCCAAGAAAACTTTAGAGATATCGAAGACATCATTAGACTTTGTAAAATGAGAATTCGTGTTCCTGAGCAGTGGCACGGTGATTATTTAGCAATGATCGGGGCAGCTAGAATAGGCGAAAGAGAAATTATTCAAATTTCTAAAGAGTACGGCTGGAACACTTTGCATGAGTTTACGGACGAGTGGTTTAACTATAGTGAAAAGAGAATGATTTCTGCCATTAAGAAATTACCCAATGGATCTTCTCAAGCCAAGAGTACTCATGATCCCGTACCAGGTACCCCTAAAAATGGTATTGAAGTAAAAGTAAAATTAAAAATTGATACTAAAAATGCAATGATAGATGTTAATTTGGAGGACAATCCCGATGTTATGCCTTGCGGACTAAATTTAAGTGAAGGATGCGCTAGAACAGGAGCCATGATTGGAATTTTTAACAGTATTGAAGACTCAGTTCCTACTAATGCAGGAAGTTTCAGAAGAATAAGGGTTCACATTAGGGAAGGTTCGGTAGTAGGTGGTGGCAAACATCCAGTAAGTATGTCAGTTGCTACTACTAACTTAGCAGACCGTGTCACTAATCCTGTACAAAGAGCTTTTTCAAAAATAAAAGATGGTATCGGATTAGCTGAATGCGGTGCAATTTTTCCTGCATCAATGGGTGTTGTTTCAGGCTTAGATCCAAGAAATAATAATGAGCCTTTTGTAAATCATCTTTTTTTAATGGTCACTGGAGGTGCTGCCGCTGCAAAAACAGACTCTTGGCTTACAATTCTACATGCCGGAAACTCTGGTATGTGTTTTGTGGATAGTATTGAGTTAGATGAATTACATTTTCCAATCCTTGTCAAAACTAGAAAACTAGTTCCTGATTCTGAAGGGGCAGGAAGAACCATTGGTTCTCCATCTGGATATTGTGAATATAGTCCAATTGGTGGTGGAGATATTGAAGTAGCATACGTTTCCGATGGAGCCATTAATACAGCAAAGGGTACATTAGGTGGCCTTCATGGAGCAGCATCAAAAAATTATCTGCTCAAAAAAAATGGGGAAAAAGAAAAATTACCAGCTTGTGCTGACATAATTCTCAAGGATGGAGAAACAATAGCGTCATATTGTACTGGAGGTGGGGGATATGGATATCCTTGGGAACGTCCGATAGAAAAAGTTAAGAAAGACGTTATAGAAACATGGATTTCAAGAAGACGTGCAAAAGAAATTTACGGTGTAGTATTAAATAGTAAATTTGAAATTAATTTTATTGAAACAAAAAGATATCGAAAAAAACTATCCTTGAAAAAAAATATTAAGTGAGTGTTCTTTTTTTTGAGACAATCAATACTAAGAAAAAGGAGTGAAATATGAGACTTGAAGGTAAGGTAGCTATTGTCACTGGAGGGACTCAAGGAATAGGCCAAGCTATTTCATTAAGATTTGCTAGTGAAGGAGCTAAAGTAGCTATAGCCAATAGAGACAGTGAAAGAGGAAAAAAAACTGCGAAGAAGATTAATTCTCAAAATGGAAATGCAATGAATTTTGTTTGTGACGTGTCTCAAAAAAAATCAGTTTTCAAAATGGTCGATGACGTTTTAAGTCAATTTGGAACAATAGATATAGTCGTAGGAAATGCTGGAATGATGATTAATAAGCCCATAGAACAATATGAAGAAAATGAGTGGGATTCAATTATAGACATAAATTTAAAAGGAAATTTTCTTTTGGCTCAGGCAGTTGTCCCTATTATGAAGACAAAAAAAAATGGAAAAATCATATTTATTTCATCAATAGCAGGAACACACGCCTTTCCAAATGCAATACCTTATTGTTCAAGTAAAGGTGGTGTTCATATGCTTACAAAAGCACTATCAGCAGAAATTGCAAAAGATGGTATAAACGTCAATTCAATCTCACCAGGCAATACTGCTACACCATTAAATGAGCATCTTCAGAAAGACCCAGAGTTCGTAAAACTCATGGAAAGTTTTACTCCAACCGGCAGGGCGTATATTAGTGCTGAAGAAATGACAGGCGCCGCTGTTTATCTCGCATCCGACGATTCAAGTGCAGTTCATGGACACGATCTACTAGTCGATGACGGGTGGTGTAGCATCTAAGAATTTAAAAAAGGACTATATTTAAAAATGAAATATTCAAAAAAAGATGCAAAAGAATACGCTAAGCAAGAGATGCTTGGACTTTGGGGTGCGATACCATATCCATTCAAAAAAAATCTTGACCTAGATTTTAAGGGGCTTATATCAGATCTTTCATATTATATAAATATTCTCAAAGCAGATGGTATATATATAGGCGGTATTATTAATGAATTTTGGTCTCTTACTATAGAAGAAAGACAAAAAGCACAAGAAACCATAGTAAAAGAAAACTCTGGAGCTATTAAAACTATATCTATGACTGGGCATCATTCAATCAAAACTGCAATTCAATTGACTAAACATGCAGAGTCTATTGGGGCAGATTTTGCAGCTGTTATGAACCCTTACTACGCTGCAGGAACAAAAGAGTTGATTTTTAATTATTTCAAAGAGATCGCCAATTCTGTTGAAATTGGAATACTTATTCTCAATTCGCCAACGGCTGGTTACTTACTTTCTCCTGAACAAATAGAATCTCTGAGTGAAATTGATAATATTTGTGCAATTAAAAATGACGGTGGCCTCGAACATACAAATGCAGTTCGAAAATTAGTTAGTGATAAAATAGTAGTTAGTGACCCTCGAGAAGATAACCTTTTAGTAAATACAGCTTTCTATAACCAACAAGTTTTTCTGGCAGGACCTTCTATACATTTATATCAATGGGACAATCATTTTCCAATAAAATCTTATGTTCAACTAGCTCAACAAGGACAGATTATTGAAGCTAAAAAGATTTCACTAACGTTAGAACCACTTCGTCGTGTTGCAAAGAAATGGATATGGGATCCTTGGGCAAAGGGTAATCTCCCCATTGCACGTTTAAAATTTTGGCAATCAATTATGGGTCTCGCTGGAGGCAATGTTAGGCCTCCTCTTTCAGAAATGTCAGAAATTGAAAAAAAAGAGCTCAGGATAGAATTAGAAGAAGCTGGACTTAAAACGAAGTAATTTAATAGTAAATCGCTTTGCGTTTAAAAACCTTCTCGCTCTTCATCTCTATAATTTTTTTCGACTAATTCTTCGTCTACTTTACCTTCTTCTCTTAAACTTCCTAGAGGTGCAGGTATATCTGGACGCCATTTTGTAAGTTCTGGAGGTTCAGGCCAATTATAATCCAAATGTTTATAAGAATTAGGTGCATTTGCATTTGATAACATTTCTAACATATCGTCACATACTTTTCTCTGTTGCTCTCTTTCGTCTACATCACCCAATAGACGTCCAAAAGGAAATTGAATAAAAACAGCACGTGGTACAGCAACTCGGATAGTCATCTCCGGTGAATTGCTAATTGAAACTGTAGTAATACCTAATTCTTCTAGTTTTCTTTGAAGAAGCCCACCAGACCTCATACATAAAGGTCAGACCGGAAAAATAAAGACTGCATCAACACCTTCAGATTTCATCTTTTCCGCGATGAGAGGCGCAGTTTTTTTTAAAAGAGGATGGAAGTTTGGAGTATAACCCATAGTTGAGTAAAGAGTTTCAGCAAGAGAACCAATAATTCCTTCTTTCTCATACTGAGTAAAAATTTCAACCGGGAAAGAAACATTTCTATCTTTTGAAAGAAAACTTGTATCAATATGCAAATGAGTATAAAGACAATCTTCTTGTTTTGCGAACCTAGAAATTTCTCGATGTGAAGGGTCTCCCCAAGTAGGTTCCCTTCGTTCCCTATCATAATCAAATGTTTGATCGGCTTTTAAATGAATTCCAGCAGTTGAAATTAAAGATATCTTACATTCGGATAAAGGTTTATTTAGAGGCGACCAAGGTGTTTTTGATGGATCAGCAAACCTCATGTTTTCCATTCTAGAAATCGCACGCGGACTGTCATAAAAATAAAAACCGTTTACTTTTTTATTCATTTCACCCCTAATATTTTGCAAATAAAATATCAAGTAACTTAAAAGTTGTTTCTCTATCACCTTCAATTTTTAATTTGTTATTTTGTTCAACCATTTCTACACTTTCTCTTCCGAATAATAATAAAATTAAATTTTCAGAATCTACTTCAATTTTAGCGTCTATATCAATTTTTAAATCGTAACTTTCCTCTGCACTATCATCAGATACTTGAATAATCCATTTTTTCCTTGGATTTTGTAAAACAAAAAGAAAGGAACCTTTAAAAGAAATATTTTCGCGTCTATTAAAAAGTCGGCAAATTTGCATAGGAAGAAAAGGCAAAATTCCTTTCACCCCTTCTACAGAAAGATTAATATCTTTATCATATCCATAACGAATATCCCAATCATGAAGTACTATTTCAAACAATCGCTGCCCAATCCAAAATCCTAGTGGAATAAGTCCTCTGGGATGAAATCCAAGTTGCTCTGAGTTCGCAGTAGTAATTTTATTTATTTGCGATTGCAAATCATTTGATGATTTTACAAATCGATCTAACAATAATTCATGAGACAACTCCATAAGTTGTCTGCCTTTGATGTCTCTTATTGAATAAAATTCGTCAATATCTTTACCATAAGGAGGTTCAGGTAAAAGATTATTTATAGCACGTTCAATTGAGTATGAATAAAATTCTGTTCCAGTAACTAAATGACTAACAATATCTTCAGGGGACCATCCTTCACAATAAGTTTGTTTTTTCCAATCATTTTCAGAAAAATCTCTCCAGAAAGAAAAGCATTGTTTAGTTAATATTTCTACCAAAGGAATTCTTGAAAAAAAATCACTATTCATCCTTAGACAACCTCAAATCAAAAAGAAAATTTAACTTAGTTTTCTTCAAAATAAAAAATTAATGTATAAACAGTATGTTAATGGTGAAATTGAAAACAAATCAAATCTAATTTCTTTTATAAGGATTAAATTTTGTCACTTCCTTTGATGGTAGTTTCTGATTTAAAAGGTCAGTTATTTGAACACCCAACTCTTGGAATGGTTGGAGCATCTGGGATACATCCGAAAGTTCCTAACAGAGAAGAGCTATCAAAACTTCCTGAAGGAAGTAAATTTTTTACAATCCCTGATAGTCATCCAGGAGGGATTGACCAAAAAAATAATA
>CAYWAX010000050.1:6395-12905 GCA_964456425.1 uncultured Nitrospinaceae bacterium
TAAATCAAATACTGTTGAAAAATACACTCTTAACCAAAAAAATAATAAAGTAAGAATTATTGAAAAATCAAATTGGACTAAAGAATCATTTTCTATTCAAGCTGCAAGTACTTTTCCAGCGCCAGGTTGGATGAGGACACTCCTTCCATTTTCTAAGAAAACAAAATCTACTGACACTTTGCCTCTATGGGCATATACCGCGATTGGTTTTGATCAGGACAAAGAAGAGTTTATATGTGCTGCAATACAAGTCGATGACTGTGCAAGATGGGACCCTTTTAATTTTGATGACTCTAATTTGAGAGTTGAAATTTCTAAAATGAAAAAAAAATTTCCTAAAAATAGAATGATTCCACATCTTGCTTACTGTGCATCTGAATCTCACTGTTTCGCAGCTAAGAATTTTTTTCATCAAAGGTGGGAATTTGGTATTCCTATAGCCCCTTTATGTAATGCTGACTGCCGTGGATGTATTTCTTTACAAACTGACGATCTTTTTCCTGCTAGTCATGATAGAATACAATTTGTCCCTACCCCAGAAGAAATTACGGAGATTACTGTACCTCATCTTAAAAAAGCAGAATATAGTATGGTCAGTTTTGGCCAAGGCTGCGAAGGAGAACCATTACTGCAAGCTGGTATAATAGAACGTTCTTGCCAGATGATAAGGAATCAAACTGATAAAGGCACACTCCACTTAAATACCAATGGTAGCAATACAAAAGCTATTAAAAAACTTGCGGAAGCCGGTCTGGAAAGTATTAGGATAAGTACAAATAGTTTCATTAAGGAGTGGCATAAAGCATATTATCGTCCGGAAGACTACAATATTACAACAATTCACGATTCGCTTCGTGCGGCTTCAGATAGTGGATTATATACACAAGTAAATTATTTGGTTTTTCCGGGAATAACTGATTTAGAAGCAGAGGTTGAAGCATTAATTAAAACCTGTGTATCAACCCGAGTTCATGTTATTCAAATGAAAAATTTATGTATTGACCCGGATTTATATGTTAAAACATTGCCAAACATAGATAAAAAAGGTGATGCTGTAGGAATGAAGAAATTGTTAGATATAATAAAAGAAGAACTGCCAGACGTAGCAATAAAATACTATAACCGTCCAAAAAATGAGTGGCATATTGATCCAAAAGAATAAGGACCTATAATTTAAAATGGAATTGAACGAATTATTACAAATACAACCTATTTCTGAGATGCCTATTGCGAGATATCCCAATATGAATTCATCTCAGAACTCACCATCAGCCTCTTTAATTTCACTTGGCTGTTCAAAAAACACGGTAGATAGTGAAATCATGCTTGCTTCTCTATCTTCTTACGGCTTTAAACTCGAACCAGAATTCAATAAAGCAGAAATCGTAATTATAAATACTTGTGGTTTTATTGAGGAAGCAAAGCACGAATCGATCGATACAATTTTAAGTATTGGGGAATTAAAAAAAGAAGGGACCGTTAAAATAATTGTGGTCGCGGGTTGTCTAGTGGAAAGATATAAAGCTGAACTCGCAAAAGAACTTCCTGAGGTAGATCTTTTTATTGGAACAAGAGAATACGACCTTCTACCTAAACTATTATTGCCGAAAATAAAAAAAGAAGACTCTTCCATTGAATACTATTCAGATACTTTGATGGACTATAATAGAAGACTACCACGGATATTATCTGATCCTGGACCAAGCGCATATATAAAGATTGCAGAAGGATGCTCTAGGCCATGTACTTTTTGTGTAATTCCTCGTTTTAGGGGGAAATTTAGATCCAGACCCTTAGAGATTGTTTTAGATGAAGCCAAAGCCCTTGGTGAAATAGGAGTAAAGGAAATCAACCTTCTCGCTCAAGAAATAACAAGTTATGGAACGGATCTTGAAATAGGCTGGTCTCTAGCAAAACTTTTAGAAAAATTAAATGAGATAAAAAATATTGAGTGGATCCGTGTACTGTATAATTATCCTAGGGGTGTAACTGATGAGCTTTTAGATACATTTCGATTACTTCCTAAAGTTTGTGAATATATAGATATGCCACTCCAGCATATTTCGACTAAAATCTTAAATTCTATGAGACGAGGAATTGATGAAATAGGCACAAGGAAGCTTATTAGTAGAATTAAAGAAAAAATTCCTGATTGTGCGATTAGAACAACAATGCTTGTTGGTTATCCAGGAGAAACAGATAAAGATTTTGAACTTTTACTTAGTTTTGTAGAAGAAACTCGTTTTGCAAGGCTAGGTGCTTTTGTGTTTTCTCCTGAGGAACGATCAATAGCAGCAAAACTTCCAAATCAAATACCCTATGAAGTTGCAAAAGAAAGAACAAACGAACTACTCACATTACAAAAAAGAATTATGGAAGAAGAAAATAAAAAACTTATTGGAACAAAGACGAGTGTTCTTATTGAAAGGCTATCCGAAGAGGGTTTGCTCCAAGGAAGAACTCGCTTTCAAGCACCAGAAGTTGACGGAGATGTTTATCTTAATAAAACAGAAGGGATTCCCGGCGAAATCATTTCAGGAAAAATAGTGAAAACCGATGGTATTAATCTAGTTATAGAAAAAAATTAGGCCTTAAAAAAATATTAATGTCAGCAGACAAAACATATCTACTGACATTAAACTAAAATTAATTATATTCTCCTGCTCTTGGATGAATAGGTGGATTTGAACCGGCATCCGAAATTGTCCATCTCCTAGGATGTACGACAAATCTTACACGATCTGCTTGTGCAACGGGCCCAGACATAAACTTTTCAATAAAATTTCCGGGAAGATATCTCTCTGCACAACGTCTTAACAACTCATGATCTAATCCTACATTTTCAATTAGTTCAACATCACCCTCACAAACCACCTGTTTATAGGGTGGAACATCTTTATCTACAACTATCGATATTCTTGGATCTCTTCTGACAATTTTTGTATGAATCCCTATCGTCTTAGTACTAATCAAAAACTTGCCATCCTCCCAAATATACCAAATTGGACGAATAAGCGGACTACCATCCTTCCTTGTAACAGCAAATCTACAAATCCTTTTTTCTGACAATAAATCATCTATAAAAACTTTATCACCCATTTCAGAACCTCCAAAAGTGACCCTAAAAATAGTTATTAAGAAAAAAATACAACTTAAACATTACTCTTCACAAGAAAACAGATCAAGATTTATATTCTCAAATAAAAATTTAACCTCTTCCAAAAGAAATTGCTATCATTCCAAATACAGTAAGGAAAACACCTATAATCATAGAAAATTTAATCTTTTCCACTTTTCTTAGGAATATGGCAGTTAGTAAAAGCGAAAAAACTGGAGAAGAAGTTATTATAGGTGAAACAACACTAACATCCCCATGTAAAACTGCGAGATTCATAAATACTTGATTAGCAGCATTTAAGACTCCCATTAGCAAGACCACGATAATGACAGAACGTCCACCCCACTCAAAGAGTGATGCAGGGACAAAAGGCCTAAGACTCATTAAAACTGGGATGCCAATTAAATTTCCCCAAGCTATAGTCAAAGCAGTATTTGGAAAAGCATCAAGCCCTTTCTTTCTTATAAATGTACTCAAACCCATAGACAAAGCACTAGCAAATCCCCAAATTATTCCTTTATGAAACCACTGATTTTCGTCTGGTTCATAGCTGACAAGAGCAACACCTAAAATAACTAATGCAGTCCCTATAAGAACAAAAAGTCCTGGTCTCTCTGATAAAAAAAGAACTGCCAATCCTAAACTCAGTAAAGGAGAAGTACTCATTAGAGTTGTCAGACGGGGTGGACCTATAGTAGAAAGGGCCTTGTAGTAAACAAAACGACCGTAACTATAAGCCGTTATTCCAAGTAAAGAGAACCAACCTAAGCCGATCCAATCAAATTCTCCCTCTTGATAAGTCCAAAATCCAACTAATCCTAGCACCACACAATTGACGGCATTGGTAAAGATACAAACAGCTAAGATACCAATTCTTTTGAGAAAGATGGAAATAACCACACCCTGAAAAGCTAAAACAATTGAGGCGGTTAAAGCCCATAAAATACTTGTTAAGTGCGCACTCATAATAATCCATTCAAAATTATTTTTTCTTACCCATGGCGACTTATTCCAATTCCGATCACACCTATTACAGTAATTAAAATTCCAATCACTACACGTAAATTTAGATTTTCAGTTTTCCTTAAAAAAATAGCAGAAAGGATTAAAACAAATACCGGAGCAGAACTTCCGATAGGAACTGCTATAGATATCTTCCCTCTCATAGACTGATTAATTAAAACTTGAGCAAAACTATTCATCGTAATTCCAATTAAAATAAGAGGTATCATTTTTTTTGCATCTCCCATACTAAAAAACTTTTTAGGTAAAAATCTTCTAAGTATTTCACCAGTAGGTAAAGCTACAAGAGCTGACCAAGTAGTAAGCAAAAAAGGTTCTGCCAT
This sequence comes from uncultured Nitrospinaceae bacterium, assembly GCA_964456425.1. GTDB lineage: Bacteria > UBA8248 > UBA8248 > UBA8248 > UBA8248 > UBA3496. The sequence continues at coordinate 10,860 of CAYWAX010000050.1, forward strand.
ATAGTTCATCCCTCTGTTACGCATATATGCGCTTGCGGTAAGGAATAATACACTCATAAAAGACCAACCAACTCCTGCACGTATCCATCCAGAACTATTTGGATCGTAACTAACCAATATGACGCCACATATAACGAATAATGTTCCAAGAAAGATCTCTAAATTTGGATCCTCTCCTAAAAGAAAGATAGCTATAAACAAACTTGGGATTGGAGTAAGACTTACTATTGTCACATGACGAGAAGGTCCTACTGTACTCATTCCAGTATAAAAAACCCACCTATTGATACTATAATTAACAATTCCGAGAAGACCAAACCAAAAAAATGCCTCCCACCTCAATAATTCCCAATCTAAAAAATAAAGACCTACACCCCCTAAAATTAAAACATTACCAATATTGTTTATCTGTGCTAGAGCAAAAGACCCCATACGTTTCAATACTAAAGTAAAAAGTACGTTCGTAGAAGAAATTGCAAGCGTACCTAAAAAGGCGAATAATACTGTTTCTGTCTCTAGACTCAAAAAATTCTCTTTATTTTTTTAAATAATTTCAATTTTTTTAAAAATCAGATAAAATGCAAATGTAGGGTAAACTAAACTATTTGCGGAATTTTACGCAAATATAATGCACAAAAAGAATTTTATTTTAGTTTTAAAAAAAGGACGTAAATTTATGCTTAAGAGAATGTCTGCAAAAAAAAAGTTTCAATTTAGAAAATATTTTTTCTTATCTTTATTAACGGTTTTTTGTGGAATACTTCTACTAATCTTTGTTACAGATAGTGGCGCTCACAAAAATCAATCTTTACCCTCCTTGGCTGGATTAGTAAAAAAAGTTAGCCCTTCTGTGGTAAATATAAGCACTGAAACAATAATTAAAACTAGAAGGAGAACTCAAGGACCTGGAATGCCGGGTGGGCCAGATGATTTTTTTCGAAGATTTTTCGACTTTCCTCCAGGATTTAGATCTCCTTCACCTAGATCTCAACAAAGAAAGAGAAGAAGTGCTGGAACAGGATTCGTCATTGATTCCTCTGGACTCATACTTACAAATTATCACGTCATTATGACAGGTAATAATAAGACAGCTGATAAAATTACAGTTAGATTTAAGGAAGGTTCAAAAGGAAGAAAAGCAAAACTTATAGGTAAGGACAAAGAAACCGATCTGGCCTTACTGCAAATTGAAAAAAAAACCGGTGATTTTTTTCAAGCAGTTAAATTTGGAAATAGCGATTCTCTACTCGTAGGTGACTGGGTAGTAGCAATAGGGAATCCATTTGGTTTAGGGCATACAGTTACAGCTGGAATCGTAAGTGGAAAAGGAAGAATTGGCAGAGGTAGATATCTTGACCTAATACAAACAGATGCTTCTATTAATCCAGGTAATAGTGGAGGACCTTTATTTAATCTAAATGGTGAAGTTGTTGGTATTAACCAATCTATCTTCACAAAAAGTGGTGGAAATATGGGGATAGGATTTGCGATCCCAATTAATACTGCAGAAAAAATCATTCCCCAGATTAAAAGAGGAGGAAGAGTATCTCGAGGCTTCCTAGGTGTTTCTATTCAACCAATTACCGAAATTATTGGCAAAAACTTAGGTCTCAAAAATACCTCCGGGGCATTAGTTTCCAACTTAACTCCAGACGGTCCTGCATTTAAGGCAGGTATTAAACGTGGTGATGTTATTATAGGTCTTAACTTAAAAATAATAAAAAATCCAAGAGATCTGATGCTCGCTGCAGCTGATATTAAGCCTGGTTCTAGAGCAACCCTTCATATTATCCGGAATAAAAGAAAACTTAGTATTATGTTAACAGTTGTTCGACGCCCAAGTTCAAGACAAGTTGCAAAAGCTCTGTCTAAAAGTCAGATATCAAAAAGACTTGGTATTGAAGGACAGGACCTTAATACTTCACTTGCAAAAAAATTACGTACAAGAAGAAAAGAAGGTGTAGTAATTATAAAAGTACTTCCAAACTCCGCAGCTGCTTTTGCGGGACTGAAACGAGGAGATATTATTTTTGAAGCAAATCGAAT
>CAYWAX010000051.1:0-12874 GCA_964456425.1 uncultured Nitrospinaceae bacterium
TGATTGTTGCATTTGTTCCCATAATTCAAAAGCCCAAGTTTTAGTACCATGGTTAAACCAGCAGTTCCAATAATGACTCGCATAGAAAGAATTCCCCGTTTCTTTTATTGCAGCGTCAGTTGTCGCTTGTCTAGTTCCTGCTATTTTTTTCAGATTCGCACCGAAAGCCGAGATCTGCATACATTTACTATTGGAAGTATTCTCGGGGACATACATGTCACAATCAATGTCTGCAAGTGATGTATATGCAGCTATTGATGCTGCGGCGTTTCCTGATGAGTCACCTAAAACTTTTTTGATATTCCATTCTTTTAATTTGCTAACTAGTACAGAGGAACCCCTATCCTTGAATGAACCAGTTGGGAAAAGAAAGTCTAATTTGCAATAAATCTCTATCCCAGCGAATGAAAGAATAATTGTTGGTGTCATACCTTCTCCAAGGCTAATTTTATTTTTTATATTTTTGAGCGGAATAGACTCTTGGTATCTCCATAAATCAGATTCTCTTGAACCTAATGACTCTCTTGGAAAGATATTTTGAACTTCTATATCTAGAGTGCCACCACATTCGCATTTCCAGCGCGGTTCTTCAACAGAAAAATGCATGTCACAGCTTGTACACTTCATTAATGACAAACGGTAAACTCCTATCTGAAAAAGATATTAAGGAAATTTGGTAAAAAGAATAAAAGGTAATTTCATTTGAACATATTTTAGGAATATTTGTTATGCTAATGAATCATATATATTAATCAATATTAGACCTTCTGTGAGGACAAAAATGCATTCTCGGTATGAGAGCGAATTCATTGAATCGATAGATGAATCTGAAAAATATTGGATGAATGCAGCAAAAGATTTGTTTTGGCATAAAAAATGGGATCTAATTTTAGATAGTTCGAATCCGCCTTTTTATCGATGGTTCCCAGGAGCAAAGGTAAATACTTGTTATAACTGTCTGGATCGTCATGTTAATGAAGGCAGAGGAGAACAGGTAGCTTTGATCTATGATAGTCCTATTACAGGTGCTCCAATTCAAAAATTAACATATGAACAACTTTTAGAACAGGTTTCAAAATTTGCAGGTGGTTTACAGACAGAAGGAGTGCAGAAGGGAGATCGTGTTTTAATTTATATGCCTATGGTTCCTGAAGCAGTGATTGCCATGCTAGCTTGTGCAAGGGTTGGTGCTGTACATTCTGTAGTTTTTGGGGGATTCGCTCCTAATGAATTAGCAACTCGTATAGATGATGCTAAACCAAAAATGATAATTTCTGCTTCTTGTGGAATCGAACCATCAGGAGTTATTCCATATAAACCGTTGTTAGATGAATCACTTCGTCTTTCTAAAACTAAGCCTGTACGTTGTGTCATTTTACAAAGAGAACAAATTTCAGCCACGATTAATCATGAAATAGACATTGACTGGAATGATTTTATTGGCAAATCTAAATCAGTAGACTGTGTTCTAGTCGATGCTACCGATCCTCTTTATATCTTATATACATCAGGAACTACTGCTCAGCCCAAAGGTGTAGTTAGAGATAATGGTGGTCATATGGTGTCTTTAAAATGGTCAATGAAGAATGTCTACAATATCGATCCCGGCGATGTGTTTTGGGCAGCGTCAGACATAGGATGGGTTGTAGGTCATTCTTATATTGTATACGGACCACTTCTTCACGGGTGCACCTCGATTTTATTTGAGGGAAAGCCAGTAGGAACTCCGGATGCAGGAGTGTTTTGGAGGATTATTTCTGAGCATAAAGTGAAAGCTCTTTTTACAGCACCTACAGCTTTCCGAGCGATTAAACGTGAAGATCCAGATGCAGAACTGATGAATGACAAAGATCTTAGTTCGTTTGAGACCTTATTTCTTGCTGGAGAAAGATCGGATCCCGATACCGTTATGTGGGCAGAACAAAAAATCGGAGTTCCTGTGATTGATCACTATTGGCAAACAGAGTCAGGATGGCCAATGCTTGCAAACAGTATTGGCATAGAGAAATTACCAGTTAAATACGGGTCTCCCACTAAACCAGTCTCTGGGTTTGATTTTTCAGTTTTAGATCCTGAGTGTAGGGAAGTACAAAGAGGTAAGATGGGGTCACTTTGTGTGAAATTACCTCTTCCTCCAGGTTGTCTTTTGACCTTGTGGAATGCAGACGATAGATTCATAGATTCGTACTTAAGTGAATTTCCTGGTTTTTATAAAACGGGAGATGCGGGTTATATGGATGAGGATGGTTACGTTTTTGTAATGTCTCGAACTGACGACATTATTAATGTCGCAGGCCATAGACTTTCTACAGGTGCAATTGAAGAAGTTTTATGTTCGCACCCTGATGTCGCAGAATGTGCTGTAGTAGGAATTCAAGATAATTTAAAAGGACAAGTTCCCATGGGTTTCCTTGTTCTTAAATCTGGTTCTGTACAGACAAATAAAGTAATTATTGAAGATGTAATAAAATTAGTTCGAAAACAAATAGGTGCTGTAGCTGCTTTTAAAGAAGCTATAGTTATTAAACGTTTACCAAAGACACGTTCCGGAAAAATATTAAGAGGGACTATGTCTAAAATGGTTGACGGGGAATCCTATAAACTTCCCGCTACTATAGATGATCCCCTAATTCTAGACGAAATAAAGGCATCTCTTTCTGAAAATGAAAAAAAATAGTTTTTATTTTCTCTATATACTTGTTTCAGGAATCTTTCTATTTTTTTATGCTGATAGAATCTATTTGTTTTTGGAAGAAGAATGGCAACTTCTTTTTTCAGGAAATCTTACGGAATTAAAGAAATATATTCTTTCTTATGGCTTGTGGGCACCTTTTATTTCTTTTTTACTTATGATTTTGCAAACATTAATAGCCCCACTTCCTTCATTCTTAATTACTTTGGCAAATGCAATGATTTTTGGTCCATTTTATGGATTTTTTCTTTCTATTTTTTCTGCATTATTTGCTTCTTATGTTGCTTTTTATATTTCTTTTTGGATTGGACGTCCTTTTTTTTCTACTTTAAAAGCAAGTAATAAAATCGACAAATTTATAATTCAATATGGAGGAAAAGGAATTTTCATCCTACGATTATTTCCTATTATTTCTTTTGATTTAATTAGTTATCTAGCGGGTCTAACTTCCATCCATCCATTGAAATTTGGGATTGCAACTTTGTTAGGGATGATTCCAGCGACACTTGCTTTCTCTATTCTTGGCTCATCTTTTGCTACAGTAAATATATGGCTTACTGCTGTTGGTTCTCTTCTTCTTTTATTGTTAATTCTTGTAGGATTCTTTGGGAAAAAGAAATTTGATTAGAGTTTTCTTAAGAATTTATTTCTATGTCTTTCTCTTTTCGATAACCTGCGAGGATTACCTTTTTTCTTTGTATCTATCTTTTGATTTTGAATAGGAGTTTCGTCTGAATTTAACTCGTTCTCGATGAAATTAGTCATACATATTCGATCTGCAAATTCTTCTGAATAGAAAAGGGTATTTACATATGGTTCCGCATTTTTTCTTAATTCTCTGTCAGAGGATACTAATATAGAACCTTTATATTCTTTTTTTACCATTTTCACTATTAATTCATCTGCTGTTTCACCTCTTGAAAAAGTTATGCTAATCCCTCTAGGAGGTGCATTCCTCTTATCCAAATGTTCTTTTTGTCCGTCAAATACAATGGTTATAGGATAAATATCTTTTTTTCTAGAACGATAAGTGTGTAATAGTTTTACAAGACTGTTTCTAGAAGATTCTAGATCCTGATCTAATTCTTCTGCTATAGAAGGGATTGTATGTATCAGATTATATCCATCTATTAATATTTTCACTATTTCTTTCCATTGGGGTTGATTTACGGATTTTTGAAACTCCAAGAAGAAAAGATTTTACATAATAGCATAATATTTACCTTACTAGTCTCATTTGATAAATTTTTATTTTTTACTTTTAGATAATTCGCAGATTGTTGTATATTTTCTCAAAATTTCTATTTCATAATTTGTTTTGGAGGAAACTGATGCCTAAACCTTCTTATCACCCTAATCCTATTCGTGGTGGGGGTAACGATGCTTATACTGGTGTCGATCATGTACTAAGTGAACCATGGCCAGAAGAATGTCATAATACAAGTCTAGTTGCTCATTCAGATCTAAACGGGTGGGGCGATGCATTTCAGATACAGGTTGGTGGTGGAATCTGTTACGTTGCTGCTTCGGGTGTAAATGGACATGATGGCATGACAATTTTGGATGTAAAAGATCCAAGAAATCCTAAGATTATTAATCAATTAGTAGACAGTCCTGCAGCGAGAACACATAAAGTTCTTCGTATCAATGACGAGGTGCTTCTTACCAATAGTGAGATTCGTCCGGCTTTCAAGGATGATCCTGAAGTCGTTGGTGGATTGCGTATTTTTGATAATACAGATCCTTTTCATCCAAAATTTGTCAATTATATTGAGACGGATGGATTTGGTATCCATAGACCTATTTATGACAAAAATAGACAATTGCTTTACAGTTCGGGTTTCAAAGATGGATTCGATGGGAAGATCCTGTTGGTTCATGATATGAAAGATGCATGGGCTCCTGAACTTATAGGTTTAGGATGGATTCCAGGACAAAAACATGGGGAAGAGCCATCTTGGGATGTAGATATCGTTGGAGATGGAGCATGGATTCATGAAGGAAATCCATTTGGTAATTATGTAACTGCTGGTTATTGGGATGCAGGAATTGCGATGTTTGATTTAACAGATCCTTCTAATCCAGAATTTATGTGGCGACAAAATCCGCACGAAACTCATGGATGGCCTGGATGTTATCATTCATTTTTGGTGCCGCCAGGTTCAGAGTTTGCGATAGTTACGCATGAAACGACAACTGTGAATTGTGATGATCCTCCTGCGTTTGTAAGTTTTTATGATATGAGAGATATTCATAATCCAACAATTTGTAGTACTTTTATGCCACATGAAATAGATCCTATAGAGATGAGACCTGTAGATAAAAAATGGAGTCAGACAGGTTCGCGTTATGGTGCACATAATATATGGCTTGGTATGGAAAAAGATGACCTTATGTATATTTGTTGGTTTAATGCTGGGCTTAGGATTGTAGACTGGTCAAATCCATTTAATCCTAAGGAAGTAGGATATTATCTTCCAGAGGGAAATAAAGAGAGATGTTGTCCACAAAGTAATGATGTGCAGGTTGATAAAGAAACTGGATTAATTTATATGGCTGATAGATGGGGATTGGGTTTACATATTATTGAATATACAGGCTAATTTCACTTACAATTTATAGGGGCCTAAGTTTTTAACTTGGGTCCCTTTTAGTTTACTCACAGCGATTTCAAATACTTCCTCTACACTTATTGACTGCATACATAAGTTATTTTCACATTTTGTGTTTCGATGATTAAAAGCAGTTAAGCAGGGTGAGCAGGGCAGTCCTGCATAAACAATGGTACTTTTATCTCCTAAAGGAGACCATATTCTTGGAGAACCTGGTCCAAAGAGAACTATACTTTCAATATTGGTTAAAGTTGCAAAGTGGGCGGGACCTGAATCGCAAACAATAAGCAGATCACAAAAATTAAAAAGGTCAACTAATTCATTGAAATTTGTTTCTCCAGTTAGATCGATGCATCTGGAATTTCCTAACTCTTCAATAATCAATTTAGATACTTGTTTATCTTTTTTTGTTCCAGTGAAAATTATGAAATTGTTTTCGTCCTGAAGTAATCTTTGACCAAGTTTAATATAGTTTTCTGATGACCAGCCTCTGATGGGTAATTCTCCGGCACTAGGTGCCATTATGATGAAACGGTTTGAGTGAGAAACAGATATATTTCTTGCTTTAAATTTTCTCCAGATATGGTTTAAATTTTCTTCCGTAGAAGAATGAATTGGTAGTGTGATTTCATCTTCTTTTGTTATTTCCGCAATTTCTGGAGAATGTTTCTCTGAATCTTTTAAAACTTTTGGAAAAGAAAGGAATGTTTTACTAATGTGTTGAGACCAGTTGAATTGTAATTCGTGTGTAAGTAATCTTCCTCTATAAAGTCCTTCCATCTTATACTTAAAAAAACCTACTTTTTTCTTTGCATTTGATAGAAAAGTTAAGATAGAGGTGATTCTAGTGAAAAATTCAAGATCAAAAACGACATCGAATTTTTCTGCTCTTATTTTAGACAAAATATTGATTGAGTCCTTAAAAAGCACAAGGAAGGAATTGTCCCTAATAGTATAAACATTCTGTGTGTCTATTATCCCAAGAATATCAACACTCGGTCTGTTTTTTTCAAAGATCAAGAAAGATATTTCCGACTCCGGATATTTATTTTTTATATATCGCATTGCAGGATAGGCTAATATTGCGCTACCCATTTCAGAAAGTTCTATGAAAAGAAATTTTTTTGGTTCTTCAAGTAAAACTTCTTCTTTCCTAAATAAAGTATTGATTTTATTGTATATAGATAGAATGAAACAAATTGGAATTCCTATCCAATAATCGATTCGTCTTGCCGGTGTTATATTCATTTTTTTACAATTTCTATTTTATTTTTTCTTTTAATGCTTTTAAGAGATTTTGATTCACTGCGATTCCCATTTCTTGGGCTTTTTTTACTTCTAGATATGATAGTTTATATTTTCTCTGTTGAAAATAAATTATTGCACGATTTGCATAAATTTGGGCAATTTTATTATTTAATAAAAGCGCATGATCATAGTGTTCTAGTGCTTTTGTATTTTTAGCACTCATTTGATATGCAACTGCTGTATTGTAATGGAAAATTGCATTTTTAGGTTTTAGAGAAACTGCTTTTTTAAAAGAGGTAATTGCTTTCTGATTTTCTTTTATTAATAAATACAATCCTCCTAAATTGTTGAATGAATCGCTGTTTAAAGGGTTTGATTTTATTGAGCGCAGGTAATCATTAATAGCAGGTGTATATTCTTTTCTATGCTTAAATAATTTTGCCCTATTATAGTAGGCATCTGATAGAGAGAGATAATTTTCTCTTGAAAGCATTTTCTTGTCCGTAAGATATAGGCGAATGGAGAGGTTGTAATTTTTCATTGCTTCTTTGAGTTGGTTTAATTTGTATAATACCATTCCCCTATGGTTATAGGCTTTTGGAAAAAATGGACTAATTTTAATTGCCTTATTGAGATATGGAAGAGCTTCTTTATATTTTTTTTGTTTAAATTTTAAAAAACCAAGATTGTCATATGCGTGTGGAGAAATCTGGACGTTTTTAACGCAGTGACTCCAAAGACTCATTTCGTTTTCCCATATTGGTACTTGCACAAAAAAATTCCAAAAAGACAAAGCAAAAAGGATAAAAGAAATAAAAAGCCATTTTAATTGGAATTGAAAGGATTCTAGGACAGACCCTATAAAAATAGAGATTCCGAACATAGACATATATACATACCTATCAGCTACGTTTGACCAATCTTGAAATGTGAAATTTATAAAACCAGATACTGGTAGAATTCCTATACAAAAAATTACCCAAGAGACTAGTAAAAAAGGAAATTTATCTTTATTTATCCAAATGAGATAGGAGACTAAGAGCGGAAAAATCCAAGATATATGGAACCATTGCTCAGACATCATACGAATTGGAGTAAGTCCATATGTAGGTGCAAGAGAGAAAGGAACAACTATCTTGAAAAGATAAAAAGAGATGCTGGAGAGATAGATAAATGGTTTCACCCAAAAAGAGTATAGCTGTGTATTGCCTTGTACTGAAGAAGTTATAAGTACTACGAAAAGTATAGGAAGAAACCAAGGAGCTATACGAAAAAAGGAAAATTTTATTTTCGTTTTGTATATATATGATTCAAGCACGATAGCAAATAAAGGAATAACTGCGGATGAGGGTTTTGAAAGAAGGGCAAAAATAAAACAAAGAAAACCTCCAATGTATTTAAAAGACAGAAATCTTTTGTATTGAGTTTCATGGTTTAGCGAAACACTTTGAAGGTAAAAAATGACCGCTGAAAGACCAAAGAAAGTTGCAAGTAATCCTCGAGTTTCTGATATCCAAGAAACTGTTTCTGTCTGTATTGGGTGAACTATAAAAAAAATGGTTGCTGATAAAATGGCAAAATTATTTTTGATAATTTTGGACAGAAGCAAGTAAACTAAAAATCCATTCAGTGTATGAATAGCAATATTAGATAAATGAAAAACAAATGCATTCATATCTTCAGAAGAAAATAAAGTTCGCAATATTTCTATGCTTCCCCAGAATGTATATGGAACAGGAACATACATTCCTAGAAATTGATTTTTCCAAAAAAATAAAATTGTTTGAAGAGATGGAGGATTTAAAAAAGGGTTCTCAACAATATTTTTTCTATCATCCCATACAAAGTCAAAATCCAATGCTTGAAAATAGACTAACCCTGAAATGATTGACAGGACTATTAGAGAAGCCCAACGTTTTATGAAAAATTCATTTTCTTTTAAATTCGACATACGATTACTCAAAAAATTTTTACTTTATCACTAAGATACTGATGTTGGATATAAATTATTCAAACATTGTAACAGATTTTTGATATTGGCTAGGATACACATTAGAATCCAGTTCTTTGTTTACCTTTTTGAGATTTTTGTTTTCTACGATATTAGTTGTAGCGAACAAAAAAATGAGAAAAAATCCTATTTTTAATATTTGACTATCCTCTCAGAAAAATGGTGGACAAACTTTTCCATGATTTCGTCTGATTTTTTGAAATCATCGACTATAGAAAGATTTAGATACTTTAGAATACCTCCTTTGTTTGAAAATAAATTGAGAGTAATTTCTTTTAGATTTTTACTGCTTGTGTTTCCCTCTTTGAATACTTCCATTACGAGGGCACGAATTGGCAAATGTGAGGTATGTGCAACTAAGAAAGTCCAAATTTTATTATTTTTATTACTTTCTTTGAACTCCAATGCATAAACCCACATTTTTGCGACTGTAGGGTCACGCTTATTTTTATTATTACTTAAAGTTAAATTGTCATATCTCTTTATTAAGTTAGAAATTTTCTTCTCTAATTTTTCTTTTTTTTCTGGATTTTGACACATAATTTTAAATTTTACTGGATATGGTTCAGCAAATACTAAAGTTGAAAAACTTAACAATAAAATAATAAAAACGAATTTTTTCATTTTTGAGTCTCCGTTTAAAAGGACGGTATAAGAAAGTATAATTTTTTGAAATGAATAAAATCTGAAATCTTTTTGATTGTTATGTGAAGACCCTCAAATTTTATGCTAGGTTTCCGTTGTTAAATGTAAGGTATGTCTGTTGCAAAAAGTTGAGACTATTTGTAATTTAAGTTTAGGCGAAGTGCCCGGGTGGTGAAATGGTAGACACACAGGACTTAAAATCCTGCGAGGGCGACCTCGTGCCAGTTCGACTCTGGCTCCGGGCACCAAGCTTTATTAGTTTTTCTGGAGATCTTTAGTATGTCTTCCCCTGAAATTATCACACAAGACTATTTAATCGATTCTCAAGATCCAAAAATTAAATTACACGTTCGAGAAAAACGTCCAAAGGGAAAAAGAGAATTCTCAAATTCTGAAACTTTATTGATGTGTCATGGCAGAATTGGTGCAGGTCCGATTGCATTTGATCTGCCAGTGCCGGGATATTCTTGGATGGATTACCATGCAGGTAAGGGGATGAATGTTTTCACCCTTTCCGTTCGGGGTTTTGGTTTTTCTTCTAGACCTAAGGAGTTTTTAGAGGATCCTTTAAAAAATCCACCTGTAATAAGAGGGAAGGAAGCGATAAAAGATATCGCTTCAGTTGTCAATTTTATTTGTCGAAAGAAAAAGAAAAGAAAAATAAGTCTTCTGGGTCGTTCATGGGGGACTACTCTTTCTGCTGCTTTTGCAGCATCTAATCCTACCAAAGTACATAAATTAGTTTTATATGCTCCTTACTATACATATCAGAATCAAAAAAGAGCTGCTTCTTTTGAAAATCCAAAGTTTCCTGGAAAATGGGATGCAAGAAAGGGCGCATGGAGCTGGTGTACGGAAAAAGATTTAAAGAAGAGATGGTGGGGGCATATTCCTGGAAAGAAACATTTTCAGTGGAGAGACAAAAAAATCGTAGAGGAATATTTTAAAGAGATGTTCAAGACAGAGACAGAGCAACATCCAAAAAATATACCTGCAGTAAGAATTTCTAATGGATCGTTGCTAGATGCTTACGATCGTGTTTCAAATAAACCCCTGTATAATGCTTCCAAGGTAACATGTCCCGTTCTTTTAATTTATGGGGATTACGATGGAGCTGCTAATCACGAGGAAGCATGGGGACTTTTTCAGAAGTTAAAAAACAGTAAAGGCAGAGAATATATTGTGTTCAGTGAAGGCACTCACTACATGGAACTTGAGCACAGAAGAGAAGAGTTTCTCTCTACTATTCATAATTTCTTAAAATCTTAATTTTTTATTCATCAATAACAGCGGTAACTGTAACCTCTAAAAGAAGTTTTGCATGTGCCGCTAATGTTGATATTTCTACCGTAGTTGTCGTTGGTCTATATTCGCCAAAATTTTTTTCCCAGACTTTATTTAAGATATCTTGATCTTGCATGTTTTTTAAGTATCTGGTTGCAGAGACTACATCCTTTAAAGAACCTCCAGCCGTATCTAAGCTCTTTTTTATCTTATTCATAATTTCGTTTGCTTGACCCTCCATATCATCTGGAATAGATTCAAATTCTTCTGGTCGGTGGGGATGATGATGATACATGGGGGCTGCAGTTGTTCCTGCAAGATATATTGTTGTTCCACCTTTAACTTTAATGATAGGAATGAAGGGGGCCCATATATCTGGGGCATCTTTCCAATGTAATCTCTCTAATGTTTTCGGCATAGTCTTCTCCTTGATTTTCATTTTGCTGGGAACTTTTCACAAATATTTTTTTATCTGATAAGATAAGTATTATTCATATTACTATAATTATTTGTTTTTGTGTTTTTCTTTGGAGGTAAAATGGATTTTCATTTGAGTGAAGAACAAAAAGGACTCCAGAAATTAGCTCGTGACTTTGCCAGAAATGAGTTAATTCCAAATTGCGCAGAACTTGACCGTCTGCCTGATGGAGAAGATGCATTTCCCTGGGACCTTGTAGAAAAGGGTTCTAAATTAGGATTTAATAATTTAGCTGTTCCTAAAGAGCATGGAGGACATGGTGCCAGTGTATTAACTCAAGTTCTTGTAATTGAAGAGTTGTCTGCTGGAGAAGCAGCTGTTTCAAAAGTCTATAGTCATAATTGGAAAGGTGTTTCTGGAATTTTAGCAGCAGCATCAGAAGAACAGATTGCTAGAATTCTTCCTGATTACATAAAAGATCCGAGATATTGTATTGGAATAGGCATGACAGAACCAAATTCAGGTAGTGATAATTCAGTTCCTTACGACAAGAAAGTTTCAGCTGGGCCTATGCTTTCGGCAGTTCGAAATGGAGATTATTACGTTCTGAACGGGATGAAACATTACATAGCACTTTCTGCACAATGTAAATATATTACTATTCTTGCAAGAACGGACAAAACGGTACCTTGGACGGAAGGGGTTACTGGATTTATGGTTTTTCCTCCCGAAGAAGGATTAGAAATAGGACGCTTACACGACAAAGTTGGTCTCCGTTTGTATCCACAGAATGAAGTGATCGTAAATAATCTTAAAATTCCTATAAGTGACCGTTTAGGAGAAGAAGGTAAATTTCATTCGAGTAGAAAAGCAGTGGTAAATATTGGAACAGTTGAGGCGACTGCAACAGCACTAGGAATAGCTAAGAGATCCTATGAATTAGCTCTTCAATATGCAAGAGAGAGAGTCCAAGGTGGAAAACCAATAATTGAACATCAAATTATTTCCACGCTTCTTCTAGAAATGTTTACACGTCTTGAAGCTTCACGTTCGATGCTATGGAGGTCTGCTTGCAGTATTGATAATGGAATTGATGATGATCCAAAACTTGCGCGTGTAACAAAGGCATATACGGTTGAAGCCTTAAATTATATCGCAACAAAAACTGTAGAAATTTGGGGAGGGATGGGAGTTATGACTGAAGCTCCTGTTGAAAAAGTATATAGGGATGCTATTCAACTGTTTCATATGGGTAGTACAAATCAGGTTAATCTTATGAAAGCTATGCCTGATCTTTAAAAAAGTAATAGACGATTCCAAAAGGAGAGAAAATGAAGGCATATGAAAAAAAATTAGGAAGGATTTTTCAATTGCAGTTTGAAAAAGGAGATGATTTTCATCCTATCTTAAATGCATTCGTGAAAGAAAAAAAAATTATGGCGGGAACTGTTTTTTTGATGGGCGCATTAACCCAAACAGAAATGATTTCTGGTTTTAAGACAATGGATGGATATGATGTTGATAGAAGAAGTTTTAATGACTGGAGAGAACTGATAGCTTTAGGTTTTATAAGTTGGCCTGAAGAGCCACCTCCTGCCTTGCTTCCTCATGAAATAGAAGAATGGGAGAGCCCAAGTCCTTATGTTCATATTCATATGGCGTTAAGTGGCGGCCCAGGAAATAATGAGGATGTACTTTGTGGACATTTAAATGGTGGAACAATTAAAGGTGGGATGACTCTTGAAATTTATGAACATTTACATGTTTAGAAAGATTAATGATTGTCATTTTAGAGTTTAAGTTAAAACCAGAAGTTTATGCTCCTTAGAATATCTAGTGACTAATTCTCTAAACGATTAGTGTGAAAAGTTGGAGAAACTCTGATGAGTATAGAGACAGTAGGTAATTTGGTCCCTCAAGTCAAAGATCCAGGTACTGAATTTGTTTTAGGAGAAATTGAAACT
>CAYWAX010000052.1:0-12585 GCA_964456425.1 uncultured Nitrospinaceae bacterium
AACTTCTAATCTTACTCTTCTTTTTTCCATAAATTTATTTTTTTAAAAGTGGTTATCAATAATATCTTCGATGACTTTCGCATCGAACTCGTTAATTTTTCCGTAAATTGTTGAAACTGCAGATTCTGATGGAGTGAAATAAGTGGACATGCGTGCCCAATCTATAAGTCTTCTTGTACTGAAAGTGCAGAATATTTTTTCATTTTCTATGGCCTCTCTGACGTCATTCGCAACTTTTACCATTTTCTCTACTAATTTTTTCTCCATATTTTCACTCTGATTCATTACAACATCTACTTCTATTTCATAGGGAAGATAGGCCATCCTTATTGATACTGGGAATCGATCCAACAAAGCTTCGTTAAGAGCTTTGGTTCCTGCATATCTTCTATCCTCATTCGGATTCATGCTTGCAAAAACCCTGAAGTTTGGATGTGGTTTTATTATCCTTCCATCGTATTCTGTTAAAACTATCATTTTGTCATCGTCAAGTAGGCTATGTAAACAGAAAGCAATTTCAGGAAGACAAGCATTTATTTCATCTATAAGTAGCCAATCTCCAGATTCCATTGCATCTATAAGAATACCGTTAACCCAGTAAGTTCCTTTTTCATTGATCATTAGTTTCCCAACAAATTCATCTACAGTTGTCATACCATTTAAATTAACTCTTCTGAATCCATTATTCGTCATTTGAGCTAAATGACGTACTAAGAGAGTTTTTCCAACACCAGTTTCTCCAATAAGTATAACGGGAAGGTCTTTGCTTACTGCCCATGCAGTTTTTTCTAAATCGTCTCCAACAGGCATATAAAATTGTGACTCAGGTATATAAGGATTATCCGTGTTCTCATTAATTTTTATTTCACTTCTGCCAATTTTATATAATCCATTATTTGTGGTTTCTTCTCGAATCTCGATAGTCAATTTTGGACTCCGTTCTTTTTGATTGTTTGCTCGTTTAGTAAAATAAGTATTGCTTCAAGAACGCCACCTGCTATGCTTCTTGATTTGTCGGAGATAGTCATGCAGTGTTCTGGTTTTGCTCTTGGATCTATGTCTCCAACTTTAAATCCTTTTGGGATAGAGAGGTCGTCTCGAATTAATCCCCTTATTACTCCAGGTATTTCGGAAAATATTTCAAATTCATCTACTTTTGCAACAAGATCTCCTTTAGAAACTTCATCTCCTATTTTTTTGATAGATTTGAATTTTCCGCTCTCGGGAGAACGAAGAAGTCTTTCTGTTGTATAGCCCCCAATTGGTCCGGGAACTCCGGTATTTGCTGAGGCATATCCGTTGAAAATTATTTTTCCTATATCATGTCCTCTAGCAGTTTCAATTACAGCATCACAATCTGAACCCGCATCAAAGCCAGGTCCTACTCCAATTACTATTTGAGCATATTCTTTTTTAGTGCCAAGATTTCTTTTTGCAAGAATCGCATCTATTAAGATTTTAGGATTTGCATATTCAAGTATTTCACATTTAGGGTCAACTAAAACAGGGATAGTATTTTTTTTTAGTAATTTTATGGCGGAATCAAATTTTTCTTCAATTGTATTACCCTGAACTTTTTCTGAAAAAAGGCCTTCAATTTCCATTCGACCCGAATATATACATTCAGCGAAAGACACAGTTCTTCTAACCATAGTTGGATTTTGAGTTTCTGTAATAATAATTGGGAATCCTGAACGAAAAACTTTTTGTGCGATTCCAGATGCAATATCTCCACCACCCCTTAGAACAATAAGAGAATTTTTAATTATATTTTCATTAGATGTTTTTCTCACTATTTCTCCAGTTTTAATACTTAAAAAATTTACAAATTCGTTTTTATGAATCTAAAAGATTTCTTGCGATAATAAGTCGTTGTATTTGGCTGGTTCCTTCTACTATTTGTATTTGTTTGGCGTCCCTCATAAATCTCTCTAATGGATGATCTTTCATGTATCCAGCACCTCCAAGTATTTGTATACTATCTATAGCGACTTTCATTGCCATGTCTGCAGCAAATGTTTTTGCTGTAGAAAAATATCTCGCATTTTCTTTCCCTATTTGTCCTTCGTCGACTAAGCTAGCAGCCTTGTGGACTAAAAGACGAGAAGCTTCAATTTGCATAAACATGTCTGCTAGCATAAACTGAATTGCTTGGAAATTAGAAATTGAAGTGCCAAATGCTTCTCTTTCTTTTGAATAGTTTTTTGCATAATCAAAACATCCTTGAGCGAGTCCAACTGCTCGTGCGCCAATCGCTGGTCTCATCTGATTAAATCCAATCATTGCTGATTTAAACCCTTTATTCAGTTCCCCGATCTGATTTTCTTTAGGAATTGATACATTCTCAAAATTTAATACACAAGTAGATATTCCCTTCATCCCCATTTTTTTTTCGTGTCGTCCAATACTAAATCCTTCTGTATTAGTCGGAACAATGAAATATGTGATGCCTTTAGTCCCAGCGTTAAAGTCAGTTTTTGCTGCAACAGTAATGAAATCAGCTTTGTCTGGTCCAGTGCAATAACATTTAGTGCCATTTAGAACCCATTCTTCTCCTTCTAGGGAGGCTCTAGTTCTTATATTTCCCGCGTCTGAACCAGCATGTGGTTCAGTCAAAGCATACGATCCTCTTAATTCTCCTTTTGCCAAGCCTTTTAAATATCTATCCTTTTGTTCTTGATTTCCACTTAGTTCAATTATCCTGCTAGAAAGCATGTTTAATACTATGAAAAGTGGACTGTTAGAACAAAATCTTGCTATTTCCTCAATAACTATACACCCTCCTAAGAAACCCATACCTGCACCATCAAACTCTTCAGGCAAAAAAATACCCAATAGTTCATGTTCTTTCAGCAGTTGAAAAATATCCTCAGGATATTCTTCTTTTTCGTCAATCTCAGAAGCTCTAGATTTGATGTATCGTTCAGATAGTTCACGAACTGTTTTTTTTAACATTTTCTGTGATTCGTCTAAGTCAAACAGCATAGTTCGAATTCCTCTTTCAATATTTAAATATATTTCAATAGTTTTTTTATAATCTTGCTGAATTTTTTTTTTGTCAAACTAAATTTAAAAAAACAGATATTTTTTAAGTTTATTTTTATTATAGTTGTTCAGCTTAATTTTATTTTGTTATAAGTAGTCTTTATTAAATTGATCCGCTACTTTTTTTGGACTTGTTGTTTTTTTACTACAGGGTTAGTATCCCATTGTTTTTTTTTATTGGTTTTTAACTTTTATTTATTTTTTCTCTCTCTAAGGAGATAGAGATGATAGTTGTCATGAAACAGAATGCTACACCCGACGAGATTGAGAGGATTGTAGCAAGAATTAGAGAACTTGGTCTTGAAGAACATCTTATTGAAGGTGTTTTGAGAACAGTTATAGGTGCTGTCGGAGATGAAAGAGGAAAGCATATGCTGGAATCCCTCGTAACTCTTCCTGGAGTTGAGAGTGTAGTTCCAATTTTAAAACCTTACAAACTTGCTAGTGCTGAAGGAATGCCTGAGAGAAGTCTTATTCCAATGGGAGAAGGAGTTACAATTGGAGGAAAAAATATAGTTGTAGTTGGAGGACCATGCTCTGTGGAGAGTAGAGAACAGATTTTGTCTTCAGCAACTGCAGTAAAAGATGGCGGTGGACATGTTCTTCGTGGTGGAGCCTATAAACCTAGAACTTCCCCTTACAGTTTTCAAGGAATGGAGGAAGAAGGACTTAAACTACTAGCTGAAGCTAGAGAGAAAACAGGTTTGCCTATTCAAACTGAGGTTATGGACACTGTAGATGTAGATTTAGTATGTGAATATGCAGATGTTTTACAGATTGGAGCTAGGAATATTCAGAATTTTTCTTTGCTGAAAAGAGTGGGTAGAACTAAAAAAACCGTTTTCTTAAAAAGAGGTATGTCGACAACAATAGAAGAATTTCTGATGTCTGCAGAATATATCTTAAGTCAAGGAAATCCTAACGTTGTTTTATGTGAAAGAGGAATAAGGACCTTTGAAAATTCAACACGTAATACATTAGATATCACCGCTGTTCCTGTTCTAAAAGAACTTACTCATCTGCCAGTTGTCGTTGATCCAAGTCATGCAGCTGGTGCATGGAGATTTGTTGCTCCTCTTGCAAAAGCTGCAATCGCTTGTGGTGCCGATGGATTGATGATTGAAGTTCATCCAGATCCATCTCAAGCAATGTCCGATGGAGCACAATCTTTAAAACCCGAAATGTTCAATCAGTTGATGAACGATCTTCAAGTTTTTGCTGATGCTGTTCAACGTGGATTTTAGATTTTTAATTTAATTAAAATAATTGGTATTCAGTTATGAATGATATTGAAATAAGCCCTCAGGAAAAT
Organism: uncultured Nitrospinaceae bacterium; assembly: GCA_964456425.1. Lineage (GTDB taxonomy): Bacteria > UBA8248 > UBA8248 > UBA8248 > UBA8248 > UBA3496. The sequence continues at coordinate 4,358 of CAYWAX010000052.1, forward strand.
GAAGAACGGTTGGGTGATTATCTTAGGTCTGCTAGAGAAAAACTCAAATTGAGTTTGGCGGATATTTCCAATGAAACAAAAATTCGAAAATATTATTTAGAGTGCTTTGAAGAAAATGATCTTTCTCCTTTACCTGCTGATGTTATAGCACGTGGTTTCTTGAAGGCTGTCGCAATTTCGGTGCAACTAGATCCTAATGAAGTTTTGTCGAAGTTTGATAAGGAAAAAGGAATTTTTGAGTTAGACGAGGCAATGGGCGACTCTTCTTTTAGACCATCACTAAAAAATGAGAAGAAAAGTCTTGTTAATGGTTTTTATTTAGGAATTTTATTTTTATTTCTTTTGGTTATAATCTACATCTTTATGTCGTAATTTGTTTGAAGTGTCCAATGGAAATAAGCCACTATCCTTCACTTTCAAGCAAAAAAAAATATTTGAAATTTCCCGTTTCAAATTTCAATGAAGCGTCAGTAGCTTGGTGGTTAACTTCGATACTTAAAGAAAATTCAAATACTATCATTTATATTGGAAAAGATGAAAAAGAAATTAGAAGAATTCAGAAGAACTTACTTGTTTTTCATTTTATAAAACAATTTTCTCATTTTCAAAATGATTATATCCACGTTTTCCCCGCAAGAGACGTTTATCCATTCTCATTTTTGTCTCCTTCGCCTAGTGTTGTAGGAGAACGTTTTAGATCTCTGGATTTCCTTAGGAATCAGACTAGTGGAATCTTTTTGACTACTTTTCAGGCTATCTCGGAAAAAATGGCTTGTCTTGATAAATCTTTAAATCATATTGTTTCATTGAGAGAAGGACAAGAGTTCAGACATGAGAACTTATTGTTTCATCTTAATGAAATGAAATATGAAAAAAGATCTGTAGTTCAGTCAAAAGGAGAATTTGCCGTCCGGGGTGGAATTATCGATTTTTTTTCTCCTCATTCTAATATGCCGATGAGAATAGAATTAAAAGGAGATGAAATAGATTCAATAAGAAAGTTCCATCCTGATACGCAGAGAAACAATAGAAGTTATAAAAAAACTGAAATTTACCCATCAAAAGAGATCTTGTTAAGCAAGGATGAAATAAGCGCTTGTGCTAATACACTAAACTCTTTTTCAGGTAATAATTTGGATAGTAATTTTAAAGTGCAGACAATGTATGAGTTGTTAGAGTCTGAAGAATATTTTCCGGGTATTGAAAATATGTCTCCATTATTTTCGAAGGATATTTCTTCTTTCTTTGATATTGTCCCATCAAATTCACAGTGGATTTTTTCCGATAAAGAAAACCTAGTTTCAGAAGCACAACTTTTTTATTCTTCTGTAGAAGAAGAATTTTCACTTTCTTCAGAGAGGGGCTTGATTGGTTTTGATCCTGCACTCAAGTGGATTACACCGGATGAAGCATTTGAATTTATTGAACTCTGGCCAAATTTACAATTTGAAACCTTATCTTCAGATAATAATGTAGAAGAAAAGGAAATCGAGAAAAAAAATCCTTTTAACACTGAATCTTTAGATTATTTCAAGGGAAGATTTGACCATTTCTTTGAACAGATAGATGCATGGGTTTCGTCTAAATACTTAGTAGTTTTAGTTGCAAATGATCGAACAGAGTTGTATAGGATTAAAAACTTACTAAAGGCAAGAGAAATAGAAACGCCAATAGTTTCTTCGCAAAATGAAATTGATCTGAAATTTTCTAAACTCATTTTATTAGAAGGTTCTATATCAACTAGTCTCAAAATTTCCTCTGAAAAGATTTTATTTTTTAAAGTTGAAGATTTATTTGGAAGTCATAAAAAAAAGAAATCTGAGAATAGATTCCAGCGAGTTTCTTCAGAATGGATTAAAGATTTGAAAAAGCGAGATTTTGTTGTCCATGATGAATATGGAATAGGAAAATTTCTAGGAGAAGTTTTTTTTGAAGACTCAGAAGAAAATGATGAATTTATGGCACTAGAATATTTCGGAGGTGATAAACTTTATATTCCAATGCATGATCTTAAAAAAGTTAATGAGTATAGAGGTCCAGATTTACCAAAACTTGACAGACTCGATAGTATTAGATGGTCGCAAACAAAGAATAAAGTTAGAAAGTCCGTTAATGAGATGGTGAGAGATCTTGTTAGTCTCTATGCAGAGAGAAATCAATCTCCAGGGTTCGAATTCAAACCTGATTTGAATTTTGAAAATGAAGTTAATTCTCATTTCGAATATGAAGAAACGCCAGGACAACTTCAAGCAATTAACGATGTTCTAACTGATATGGAAAGTAATGCTCCTATGGACAGACTCGTATGCGGGGATGTTGGTTTTGGAAAAACAGAAGTTGCAATTCGAGCTGCAACTCGTTCTATTTCATCTGGAAAACAAGTTGGAATTGTTGTGCCGACAACACTATTAGCTCATCAGCATTTTGAAGTTTTTAAGGAGAGATTTAAAAATTTGCCTGTGAAAGTTGAAATGTTGTCTCGTTTTAGAACTAGAAAAGAACAATTAACGATTCTTGAAGAACTTTCGGAATCAAAAATCGATATTTTGATAGGGACCCATAGATTACTTCAAAAAGATGTATCCTTTCGTAATTTAGGTTTGCTTATAGTTGATGAAGAACACAAGTTTGGAGTAAGTCATAAAGAAAAATTTAAGAAAATTAGTATAGGAGTAGATGTTTTAACTCTTACTGCTACTCCTATCCCAAGGACTCTACAGTTAGCACTTTCTGGTTCTCGTGATTTAAGTGTAATTGAGTCTCCACCTAGAGACAGACTCCCTCCAAGAACTTATATTTGTGATTTTGACGAAATTGTGATTTCTAAGGCAATTAAGAGAGAGCTTTTAAGAGGCGGGCAAGTTTTCTTTGTTCACAATAGGATTAGTTCTTTAGAATCTATAAACCAACTTTTATCGAAATTGTTACCTGAAACTAAAGTCTTGGTTGCTCATGGACAGATGCCAGAAAAAAAATTAGAGGAGATAATGCATAAGTTCGTTACTAGAGAAGTTGATGTTCTATTGAGTACATCGATAGTAGAAAGTGGGCTAGACATTCCTACAGTTAATACTATCATTATAAATAGAGCTGATAGATTTGGTATGGCGCAACTGTATCAATTACGTGGGAGAGTAGGTAGAGATCGTCATCAGTCACATGTGTATTTAATGGTTCCTTCTATCAAAAAATTGAAAGGGCAGGAGAAGGAGCGACTTCAAGCGATTCAAGATGTGAAATCTATAGGTCAAGGTTTTAAAGTCGCTATGAGAGATCTTGAAATACGGGGTTCTGGAAATTTGTTAGGTCACAAACAATCTGGTCATATTGCCTCTGTAGGTTTCGAAATGTATTGTAGGATTTTAGAAGAAATAGTAAATGATGCTAAAGGAATAACTGATAGATTTCATGAACCAGAAATTATTTTACCAATTACGGGGTCACTCCCTTCTTCTTGGATTGAGGAAAGAGAGGTGAGACTTGAAATATATCATCGAATTTCTAATTTGAAGTCTATTCGCGAATTAGATGAAATCCATGAAGAATTATTTGAACGTTTTGGAAACTTTCCAGATGAAGCTTTGCGTCTTTTTGAAGTGACCAAGATCCGTGTTCGAACAAGGCAATTAAAAATATCTCTTTTACGTATTAGTGGGAACAAACTTTGGATAAGATTAACTCCTGGAGAATATAAATTTCCTGAGAATCTTCTCGCAATTCCTACTATAGTTTTTAGTGACAATTATGATTTCAATTTGCAAGTTTCTGAAACTTGGGAAAAGAGTTCAAAAGATCTAGATGAAATTTTATGCTGTTTAGAAACTTCTTTTTTAGATTGAGAACTTATGTAAGAAAGGGTTTTGAATGATGTTCTTTGTTAAACAGAAACAAAATCTTATTTTTATGATTTTCTTCTTTTTTTCTTTTCTGCAATTTGGTTGTGGAAGTGATGTTGAAAATAAAGAGTCAAAAGATTTGAATCCTAATTTAGCTCAAGTAAATGATGATTTTATTAATGCGAAAGATTTGGAGTCTAATTTTTCAATTATTTGGAAATCAAATAATAAAATAGGAGGAAAGGACCCAAGCACTCGTATTTTTATAGATCAATTAATTGAAAGAAAATTAATTTTGCAATTTTCAGAAACTATGAAGATAAAAGTAGAGGATTTAGAAATTAATAGTTATCTGGAAAGTCTTTTTTTTCCCTTAGATCTAAAAGGGATACAAAAGAGACTTTCTGAAAAAAAAGATGAAATGAATCAGTGGATTAGAACAATTAGAGAAATTCTAAGAGTAAATAAAATTATCCAAAAGAAGATCTATTCGAAAATTTTAGTAAATGACAGTGAAAAGAGGCGCTTTTATCAAAATAATTTGTCTAGATATACTGTTGCTCGTCGTTTGAGAGTTAGGCAAATTATTGTTGAAAAAAAAAAGTTAGCTTTAGAAATTTATTCTGAATTGACGAAGGGATCAGTTTTTTCTGTTTTGGCAAAGGAAAAATCTATTGGACCAAATTCATTTTTAGGTGGAGATATAGGATATCTTCACCTAAACAATTTACCTTCTTCATTAAGAAAGGCACTAGAAAATTTGAAAGTTGGTGAGATTAGTAAAATAGTATCATCACCCTCTGGTTTTCATGTGTTTCAAATTATGGAAGTAAGATCTGCTTACATTAAACCTTTTCGCTTGGTTGAGAATATGATAAGAGAAGAAATCGTTTTGCAGAAAGCTCGTAGATTATATAAGGAATGGGTTGAGAATCTACGAAAAAATGCGAAGGTAATATATTTTAAATAAAAGTAATAAGGATTCATGAAATTATGAGAAAACTCTTTTTATTTGTGTTTATTTTTGTTCATTTATTTTTTATCGATTCTCTATTTGCAAAACCAATTGTAATAGAAAGAATTGTTGCAAAAATTAATGAAGAAATAATTACTCTCAGTGAACTTCAAGAATTTGTCAGGATGGCAAAACTTGAATTAAAAAGAAAATATAGAGGTAAAGATTTAGAAAAAAAATTACAAGATCTTGAACAAAAAGCGCTCGATAAGCTAGTAGAAAGAAAATTGTTAATTCAAAAAGCAAAAAAAGTTCGGCTTTCTGTTTCTGAAAGAGAATTGAAAATTACAATTTCCTCTGTTCTAAAGAGAGCGAAAATTACTTTGGAACAATTAAAAAAATATCTTATCTCGACTGGTTCAAGTCTGGAAAAATTTAAGTCTGAAACTCGAGAAAAATTACTAATAAAAAAAGTAGAGAATATTTTTGTTAACACGATTGTTACAGTAACTAAGAAAGAGATTAATGATTACTATAAAGATAATCTGGAAAAAATGACTCTTGGTGGTTCCAGAAAAGTTAGGCAGATATTTTTTCCTCTTAATGAAGAAATGTCCAATGATGAAATATTGAAAATAAGAAATAAATCGATAGTAGTGCTACGAAAAGCAAAAGAAAATCCTGGGATCTTTTCAGATCTCGCAAAGCAATATTCTAAAGGACCTTCTGCAACTCTTGGAGGAGATCTTGGAGTTGTTGAAAAAGGAGAAATACTTCCTAATCTTGAAAAAATTATCTTTTCTATTAACGAGAATGAAATTAGTGAAATAGTTCAGTCAAAAGCCGGATTGCATATAGTTTTAGTATACAAAATTATACCTGGGAAAATTATTCCTTTTAAAGATTCCTTTGAGAAAATCAGAAAGACAATTTTTAAGGAAAAATCAGTTCAGATAAGAAAAAAATGGATTGCTGAATTAAAGAAATCAGCTTTTTTGGAGATAACTTATTCATCTAGGACGAAAAAAGGAGAATCTTCTTTAGATCTCCTTTTTAAGAATGTTGAAGAACATGTTGTTTTCAGAATAGTCGATATACGACTACTAAATACTCCATCTTTTTTAGGCAGAGAAAAAATTTCTTGGAAGTTAGGTAAAAAGAAGGGAGAGTCACGGTGGGCTACAAATTCATTTAAGTTAAATAAACAGAATAATTTTGATACTGAAATTCTTCGTGGAATTCCACAAAGCTTTTCTGTGTTTTTTAACCCTGACCCTGCTCTTAGGCTTTTCTGGTATCGAAATAGGATTTTAATGCCAAATGAATTTCTTGGGAGTCTTAGTTTTGCAGATATGATTAAGAAAGTTTCTTTGAATCGAGATAAAAGAAAATTTATTTTTATAACTGAAGAAAAAAAAATAAAAGTAGTTTTTGATGTTAATTTCATTAAAGCACATAGTCTGAAATCTGGAAATCAAAATGTACAATAAAGAAAACTTAAAATGAGAATAGACCATTTTATTTTACAAACAAAAATAATTACAAGACGTTCAAAAGTAAAAGAACTCATAGATACACAATCGATACTAGCAAATGGGAAACATATAAAATCTTCTTACAATATAAAGGTAAAAGATTTACTCAAAGTTATTCAGGAAAAAAGGATTGTTGAGGTAGAAATAATGAAACTTCCTGAGTCAAAAGACTGTTTTGAATTTCCGGAGAATTTTTTTTCAGTAACTATTACGAAAGTAAACGAAAATATTTCTAAGAAGAATGTTGAAGAGGCAATCGATTTTTTAATAAGAGAATAAATGAACTTGATTTTTGTATATTTTATGTTATCTTTCGTGAAGTATTTCCTTTAATTGTCGTCCCGAGAGGCGCAAAAGGTCATTAAAATTATGGTTTTTAACTTTACAAGTTTTTTTACGCGTTTACCTCCATTCATTTGATTGGGGGTTTTTTTTTGGAGAAAATTTGAAAACGGAAATTTTATCGCAGAAAAAATTCAAAAGTGCAATTAAACGAATTTCTCATGAAATCACAGAAAATATTGATTTAGAATTTCCTTTAGCCATAGTAGGTGTGAGAACAAGAGGTATTTTTTTAGCGCAAAGAATTGCTTCTAATATTAAGCATATATGTGATATTGATTTATTAGTAGGGGAACTAGATGTAACTTTTTATAGAGATGACCTTTCTAGTGAAATCAAGAGAAGTAAACTCGTTACAAAAACCTCAATACCTTTTTCTTGTAAAGGGAAACAATTGATTTTGGTTGACGATGTTCTTCAGACTGGAAGGACTATTAGAGCTGCCTTATCTTCGTTAGTAAATTTTGGACGACCTAAATTTCTACGACTTGCTGTAATGGTTGATAGAGGAAAGAGAGAATTTCCTATTAAAGCTGATTTTGTTGGGAAAAATCTATCGTTAGAGAATAAACAATCGATTAAGGTCTTGTTGAAAGAAATAGATGGTGTAGACGGAGTTTTCTCGGTTTGTTGAGAATATAATTAAGAGCAAAGGGATTTTTCTTGATTACTAAAAATTTTGCTAAGAAAGACCTTCTTTCAATTAGTGATTTATCATCTGAAGAAATAATTTTTCTTCTTAATCAAACTGATTCATTTAGAGAAGTAAATGAAAGAGATATTAAAAAAGTCCCAACATTAAGAGGGAAAACTGTAGTTAATTTATTCTTTGAGGCTAGTACGAGAACTCGTGCATCTTTTGAAATCGCAGGTAAAAGACTCTCTGCGGACGTTATTAATCTTTCCTCTACGAGTAGTTCTTCAAGAAAGGGTGAAACTCTCAGAGATACTGCGAGGAATATAGAAGCAATGGCGACAGATGTATTAGTAGTTCGTCATCCTTCCTCAGGAGCGCCAGAATATCTAGGGCGTGAACTCAGTTGTGCTGTTATTAATGCTGGTGATGGGTGTCATGAGCATCCAACTCAAGCTTTGTTAGATTTGTATACTATAAGAGAACATAAGAAAGAATTTAAAGGTCTGAATGTTTCGATTGTTGGTGACATTGCTCATAGTCGAGTTGCACGTTCAGATATTGCAGGCTTGTTAAAACTTGGTGCAAATGTGACGGTTTGTGGTCCATCTACAATGATACCGGCAAAAGCAGAATGTTTAGGCGCAAGGGTAAGTACAAACTTGGATGACGCCATTCGAAATGCAGATGTTTTGATCACTCTTAGAATTCAATTAGAAAGGGGTGGAGGATCAGCTTTTCCAAGTGCAAGAGAGTATGCAAATACCTTCGGAATAAATGAAGAGAGACTTGCCAATGCGAAAAGTGATTTGTTGATAATGCATCCTGGTCCTATAAATAGAGGGATAGAAATGTCCCCAAATGTTGCAGACGGTCCTTTTTCAGTGATTTTAGAGCAAGTTGAATATGGTGTTGCATGTAGGATG
>CAYWAX010000053.1:0-12211 GCA_964456425.1 uncultured Nitrospinaceae bacterium
ATCTTGAATTTTGAAGATCAGCGACAATTTTTTATCCCTCTCGAAGATCAGGGACATGAAGTAATTATTGATGATTGTCCAGCGTACCTTTCGGAAGATGAACTAGTTGAAAAAATCAAAAATGCAACTGCGGTAATTGCAGGAGCCGAACCTTATACAAACAAAGTGATGGAAAAAACTTCTAATTTGAAAATTATTGCACGTGCTGGAGTCGGTGTTAACAACATAGACATCCCATCTGCGACAAGAAATAATATTGTCGTCACAAATGCAGAAGGACAAAATTCTTCTTCTGTTTCAGAACATTTTTTTGGTTTGTTAATAAACTGTACAAGAAGAATACATTGGATGAATGAAAATATACGAAAAGGAGCATGGAGAGAAATCCAACCTGCTCTTGTCCCATTAAAAGACCAAACACTAGGAATAATAGGGTTTGGAAATATTGGAAAACTTGTAGCAAAAAGAGCGAAAGCATTTGAGATGAACGTGATTGCATACGATATCATCCAAGATCAAGAGGCTGCGGAACGAATAGGGGTAAAATTCGTTTCTCTTGATGAGTTAGCAAAAGAATCAGATTTTGTTACATGTCATGTTCCTCTCACCCCAGATACAAAACATATTGTAAATAAAGAACTTTTAGAAAAAATGAAACCAGAAGCTTTCGTTTTTAACACCTCCAGAGGACCCGTTTTCAATCTAGATGAAGTCACAGAGGCACTGAAAAATAATACTATTCAAGGAGCTGGTATAGATGTATATCCAGAGGAACCACCTGATTATTCACATCCAATCTTCACCATGGAAAATGCAGTTTTAACTCCACATATGGGAGGACGCGGAATAGATGCGGTTAGAAATACAATTAATCACGCAGTAACTTGTGTTGATGATTTTTTGAAAGGCAAAAAACCTTCAACTGTGATAAACAAAGATTTGTATGACAATTAATTCTTATTTTCTATCTAAAAAACAGTTTAAAAAGGATAAAAATGGCGACAGAAAATAAATCAACCGTCAAAGATCAGGTTGTTTTTGTTGCAGCAGGTGCCGCAGGAATTGGTTTTTCTTGTGTTGAGCGCTTTTCTAACGAAGGTGCAAAAGTAGCTTTTATGGATAGAGATGAAGTTGAAGGAGAAAAAAAAGAGAAGGAAATGAAAAATTTAGGAATGGACGTTCTCTTTATTCACGGAGAATGTACTTCTAATGATGATGTAGAAAATTCGGCTAAAAAAACTTTTAATAAGTGGAACAAAATAGATATTCTCGTTAATTGTGCAGGAGGGTTTCACACTACAAATAATGTAGAAGAAATTGATGAAACAGAGTGGAAAAAAATGTTGGATTGGAATCTCACTGCAACTTATATGACTACAAAAGCGATAGTTCCATATATGAAAGAAAATAATTATGGTCGTATAATAAATGTTTCATCTTTAGCTGGTCGTACCGGTATCGCTTTTACCTCTATTGACTACGCAACTGCCAAATCAGCAGTAATAGGTTTTACAAGAAGACTTGCTGTTGAATTAGCTCCTTTCGGAATTACAGCTAATGTAGTTACTCCGGGAACAGTTTGGAGTCCAAGGGTTGCTGAGTTACATAAAGATCGGATCGAAGATATACGAAAAACGATTCCAATAGGTAGAGAAGGAACAACAGAAGAAATTGCTGATGGTATCTGGTACTTAGCAACTCCGGGTGCAAGTTATATTACAGGAGCAACTCTAGATATAAATGGTGGAATGTGGTTCGGTTAAACTTGAGAGACAGTAAATTATGAAAAAAAAGAATCTAGGCATTGCAGTTGTGGGTTCTGGGAGAATCGGAACACTTCGCTCTAAATTAATCAGAAGTCATCCATCCGTGGATTTTATTGCAGTTTCTGATCTGAATCTTTCACAAGCAGAAAAACTTGGGAATGCAATAAACGCAGATTTTGTGTCAGATGACAATTTGGAGATTATTTCTCATCCAGAAGTCGACGCCGTAATAGTCTCAACTAGCGAACATCAACATCTTGAGCCAGTCTTACAATCGATTTCTAAAAAGAAGCCAGTTTTATTAGAAAAACCAATAGCACTAACCTTAAAAGATGCTGATAAAATCATAGAAAAATCTGAAAACGAAAATATAGAGGTTCTTGTAGGTTATGCACAAAGATTTAAGCGTCGATATTTTGTGGCTAAGGAACAAATTAGAAAAGGAAGACTTGGGCGTATCATCGGTGCAAATGGAAGAGCCTGCAATAATAGAAGTCAGGGACTTGAAATACTAAAAAGGTCTCCTGAGGCAACACCAGTTATTGATGTACTAACGTACTGGGTTGATATGATATGTTGGTTTATGAGCGATCAAAAACCAGTGGAAGTGGTAGCAAGAGGAAATAGCGTTGTTTACAAAGAAGCTGGTCATGAATCAGTAGATGATATTACATGGGCAATTATTACTTTTGAAGATGGGGCAATTGTAAATCTAGGTATTTGTTATGCATTACCATCCAAATACCCAAGTCAAGGTTCAGGAGTAAGAATCGAAATCTTTGGGACAGAAGGAGCATTGATGCTTGACGGTGATCAAAAGGAAGAACTCATTCATACGGAACAAGGTATTCCGCATCTATATATTCCGGATCATAATGTAAATACAACTTTTCTTAGTACTACCGCTCCAGGTGATTGGGCACTGGGTGAATTTTGGGGACCTTTGAATGACGAAACACGTGCCTGGGTAGATCATATTGTCACTAATCGACGATGCCATATAGCTACAACTAGAGAAGCAAGAAGAACTCTTGAAATTACTCTAGCTATACAAAAATCTTCTAGAACAGGAGAAACAGTTTCTATTCCATTAAAATAAACTTCATCTTAATTATACTTTTATTATTTAGTTTAATAGTAGGCTGTCATACAACAGCAAATTTTAATTCTGAAACTGGTTTTTCCTTTGGGCCCGTTTCCTCTCAAATAACAACAACTACAGCTAAAATATGGCTTCGAACTAATAAAAAAGTTAGCCTAAATGTAGAATATTCAAAAAATAAAAACTTCATAAAATCAACATTTACGAAAATTATAAAATCCTCTCCGAAAAAAGATTTCACTTCAATTCATAATTTACAAAAACTTTTTCCAGATACAGAGTATTTTTATAGAGGTGTAATAAGAAACAAAAAACCTATTTATAGTTCTATCGGTAGTTTTCGTACCCCGTCTGTAAATGATACTCCTTTTAGGTTTGTCGTCAGTGGCGACACATGTGCAAAATATCAACCTTTTGATTTATTTAATAAAATGAAAAGTAAAAATCCGGATTTCTTTATCTATTTAGGTGACACCATATGTGCTGATTCTCCTTTAAAGGAATTTTTTCCGGTCCTTTGGCATTATCGTTATAAATACAAAGAAAATCGCGACGACGAATCACTTCAAAAATTCTTAAAAGATATTCCTGTTTATGCTATTTGGGATGACCATGAAGTTGAAAATAACTTCAATAGTTCGTGGGGCAAACAGATTGTGATTGGCAGACAAGCATTCAGGGAATACTGGCCAGTTAAGACAAAAGAAAAAAAAATTCTTTATTACTCTTTTTCATGGTCTTCATTAGCTGATTTTTTTATTCTTGATACAAGACAATTCCGAAGTAAAAAAACAGACAGAAATGGAAAAAACCCAAAAGCAACAATACTTGGGATAGAACAAAAGAATTGGTTAAAAAAAACGCTATTAAAATCACAAGCTCCTTTTAAATTTATAATCACCTCCGTTGCATTTAACACCCACAAAAAGAAAGATAAATGGTCTGACTTTGTTACTGAAAGGAATGAAATTAAAAACTATATTAAAAAATATAATATCAATGGAATTATCATGATTAGTGCAGATCTTCATAAAGCAATTGCATTCCCAAAAAGAGGTCTGAAAACTAGAGAATATACCGTTGGTCCGATTGCCGCAAAAAAAAATTGTAGCAGAAAAAAATATTATGAATCTAAGGGATTTTTTTTCATGTGTGATAGTTATAATTACTTATTGATTGATATTTTTAAAGAGAAAGGTATGGCTACGGCCGAGGTCAAATACTTTGACGAGAATAATACTTTAAGGTTTCAAGAAAAATTTAATTCTGATTAAAAAAACTTTTTAAGATTTATTGAAAATTTGAATTTACCAGTGCTACACCAGTCAAAGTAATCACAGCTCCAACAGGAACACGCCATGAAATATTTTCAATTTTTCTAAGAAAAATAAAAGAGAAAAAAACGGTTATGAGAGGAGAAGTCTGTACTAAAGAAGAAATTCTATACACATTTCCTTGCTGTAAAGCAGAAACATATAGGAGAACACCTACTGCCGCAAAGAATCCCATCAAAAAAAATGGTTTCCAGGCTGCTTTAATACCTGGGATTAAAGATTTTCTCTTAAAAATCGAAGTAAAAGTAACAACAAGAACAAATGCAGAAAATGTACCTACAAACGTTGCAGTTATAGGTTCTTTAAAAAAACTCATCGCATGTCTCCAAGTAACCGAACCAATTCCTGAAACCAAAGCCGCAGAAATAGGCCAAATAATATCTTTCCTTTTCCACTGGCCCTCCGTCGGAGAGAGAGAAATGAGGATCACTCCAAAAACTACAAAAACCACCCCTAGAAGGTGATACCATGTAGGTTCTTCGCCCAGAAAAAGAATTGCAAGAAAAGAAGCAAATAGAGGAGAAGATCCTTTTATAGGAGCTGCCCTAGAAACGCCTATTTTCAAAATAGAGGTTAACAATAAAAGAGAAAAAAGGCCCGGCAAACAAATACCAGCTATCATTACCCAGAGATAATGAACACTTAGTGGAGGAAACTCGACTCCTGTCATAAGAATTACCGAAAATAGAATTACAGAAGCTACTCCTCTAGTCATTGTTGTTCCAACAAATGCATTCGTCTTATGAATACCGAAACGGCCTGCAAAATCTGCCATAGAAAAGATAAATGCTGATAAAATTGCATAATAAAAAGCTAAATCTAAAACCAAAATATTCTCCACTTATTTATTGGATGATTAATAAATTTGCAAAGAGAGCAGGGTTGAAGTCTACCACTTAAAATAATAATATGTCCCATGCTAACTGATAATTTTTAAATCGATATAGAATTGGAGAAATGGAATGAAGTTTTCAATTTTTTATGTTCACGAAACAACTGATGGAAAATCTGAAAAACAAGCTTTTGATGAATTAATGCAACAATGTCAACTAGCTGATGAGTTAGGATTTCATGGTGTCTGGTTTGCGGAACATCATTTTTCAAAAGCAGGAGTAATGCCAGATCCACTACTTTGGTGTGCAGCAGTTGCACAAAAAACAAAAAATATCCGTTTAGGAACAGGTATTTCTATTATGTCTTTTCATAATCCGATTAGACTTGCAGAACAAGCCGCCATGGTCGACGTCTTAAGTGATGGAAGAGTTGACCTAGGAATAGGTCGTGGTTCTCAACCTAAAGAATTCAAATCTTTCAATGCAAAACCATCCGAGAGTAGAAGAAGATTACAGGAGGGAGTCGAGATTGTAGGAAGATTGTTAGAAGGTGAAAAATTAACTTATGACGGTGAATTTTTTAAGTGTAATGAAACCGAGATATATCCTCATCCTGTACAAAAACCTCGCCCGCCAATTTGGATTGCAGGAACCAGTCCTGAAACTTATGTCTGGGCAGGAGAAAACGGATTTAAAGTGATGGCCTCTGCAGGATTTAAAGGACCTGAAGTATTCAGAGAGAAAATGGCCCTTTACGTTGACGCTGTTGAAAGAAGTGGAGGAGATACATCTAATATTGACTACGCTTTACTACATAGATGCATTGTTTGTGAAGATCTTGACAAAGATAAATATATTGAGAATTTTGAAGAAAGCATGTCAAAGTATCTTTCTTATAGAGCAGACATCAATAAAGTAGATTTTCCTGATGATGAATCAATACATCTTCAAAGAAATTGGAGTTATACATTTTCCGTAAGTGACCTTCTCGATGGAGGTGGAGTTGTTGGTAATATCGAAGACAATATACTTGAGATCAAACGGCTACAAGAAGAATTCGGTCTTACAGATATTCTAATGGGTATGTACGGTATAGGTGCAACTCACGAACAAAAAATGGAGATTCTAGAAAGATTCGCAAACGAAGTTATGACAGAAGTTCCAACCACTTAAAAATATAGCCCCTTTACTTTTCAGTAGGTAAAGAGGCTATATAAATTCTTTTAAAAATTCCTAAATAGAATCAAGTGCCTGTGACAAGTCTGCTTTAATGTCATCAATATGTTCAATTCCAATGGAAAGTCTTACGTAACCTTGCGTAACTCCAGTAGCTACTTGCTCATCTTCAGTTAACTGAGAATGAGTGGTACTCGCAGGATGTATTGCAAGACTTCTAGAATCACCTATATTAGCAACATGATAAAACATATTTAGAGAATTAATAAACTTTTGACCAGCTTCAAGCCCGCCTTTTACTTCAAAACCAACCAAACCACCATATGAACCATTTAAATAAGTGTCTGCTCTTCTCTTAAACTCTCCATCCATTAGTCCTGGATAAATCACTCCAGAAACTTTTTCATGATCTTTTAAAAAATTTGCAACTTCGAGTGCATTACTGCAATGTCTTTCAATTCTTAGTGGTAAAGTTTCCAATCCTTGAAGAAACAAGAATGCATTGAAAGGACTTGTAGCCTGCCCTGAATCTCTCAAAATGGTAACTCTTGCCTTAATTATATAGGCTACAGGACCAAGAGGTTCAGTTGCTTCGGTCCAAACAGCACCATGATAACTTGGGTCTGGTTGATTTAAGTAAGGTTGTCTTTCTGGATGAGCTTTCCAATCAAAATTACCACTATCAATTACAATTCCACCAATAGAATTTCCATGTCCCCCTATATACTTTGTACAGGAAGATGCGATAATCGCTGCGCCATGTTCAAAAGGCTTACATATACCATGAGCAGCAGTATTATCCATAATAAGAGGAATCCCCACTTCCCTACCAATATCTGCTACTTCCTTAATTGGAAAAACTCTTAATTTTGGATTTGGTAAAGTTTCTGCATAAAAAGCTCTCGTTTTCTCGTCAATTGCATTTCTGAAATTCTCTGGATGCTCAGGATCAACAAAACGTACTTCAATTCCCATCTGTTCCAATTGATTTGCAAAAAGATTCCATGTTCCACCATACAAATCAGTAGAACTAACAATATTATCTCCTGATTGTGCAATATTTTGTACAGCTATCATAGAAGCAGATTGACCAGATGAAACAGCAAGAGCTGCAACCCCACCTTCAAGTGCTGCTAAACGTTTTTCAAGAACATCATTGGTAGGATTCATGATACGTGTATAAATATTTCCAAGCTCTTTTAGTGCGAACAAATTTGAAGCATGTTCCGTGTTATCGAATTGAAATGAAGTAGTCTGATAAATAGGTACAGCAACAGCATTAGTTGTAGGATCACTCCTATGGCCTGCATGCAAAACAATTGTTTCATTATTTTTTGATTCAAAAGTCATCTTTTTATTCTCCCATAATGAGAATCAATAAAATAAAGAACGCAACGCGCCCTAAACGTTTAAAAAATTTTAGTTAAAATAATAATGAGGATTTAACACAACAACGAAAGTTAGTCAAATAAAATTTTATCCTAGAATAAAGAAGAGCCTCTTTGGATAAATAATTATTTTGACATTAACCATTCTATCCAGCCCATTGCGGGGATATTTTCGGGGATAATTAAAGGAGTTGAAGCAATAGAATTACCATTTATCATTATATTAACCGTTCCTACTTTCTGTCCTTTTTTCAAGGGTGCTTTCAAAGATTTAGGCAAAACCACCTCAGCTTTAAAGTCTTTTAATCTAACCCTTTTAATAACAAGAGAAATTGCTTCTGAGGTAATAGCTTTGACTTTATTTTTTCTTCCCCAAGATACAGTGATCGTTTCTCCAACTGGTTGATGTTTTTTATACAAATCATGTTTTTTAAATACCCTAAAACCCCCAAGTAATAGTTTCTTTGTCTCTCTGTCTCTTGTTTTTTTATCAGGAGTACCAAAAACTACTGAAATTAATCTCATTGAACCTCTTTGAGCAGTAGCGCATAAGTTATATCCAGATTTAGAATAGTATCCGGTTTTTAAACCATCTAATCCCTTGAATATTTTTAGTAATTTACGATTTGTGTTGTAAAGAATAAATTTCCTGTCTCTGAATGAATCTATTATTCTCTTAGAGAAATCAATAAGTTCAGGAAATTTAACTAATTCGCGGGCTAAAATAGCAGTATCAAAAGCAGTTGTATAATCTTCTCCTCTTGAAGAACTTTTTGGAGGAAGTCCATGAACACTGTAGAACTTTGTATTATGCATTCCCAAGGACTTTGCTCTCTCATTCATTAATTTAACCATTTCTTTTTCATCACCTGCAATATGTTCAGCTATTGCATAAGCAGAGTCGTTTGCAGAAGCTATGGCAACTGTCTTAATTAATTCCCTAAGTGTAAAAACTTCCCCTTCTTTCAAATAAACCTGACTTCCACCTATCCGACTCGCATCAAGACTTACATGAACTTTTTCATCAAATGAGAAAGTTCCTTTCTTTTCTGCTTCATAAGCTAAAAGAAGTAGCATCATTTTAACAATAGATGCGGGTAACATCTGTTCTTTAGATTTATATTCTTTAAGAACTTTACCTGTTTTAGCTTCAATTAAAATAGCAGCTTTGTATTTTGGAAGACTATCGGTTTTCGTTTCTGAAGATGAGGAATTTGTAAAAACAAAAGTACAAATAAAAGATAGGATTAAGATATTTATAAATCTAAAATAATTTTTATTGAAAATTTCCAAAACATACGACCTAAAGTTTAAATTGCATTAGTAAAATTAATTTTCTCTTTCAAAAAGAGCATTCACATAAAGCTTACTAATCAATTCTGAAACAATTTCAAAAAAAATATGTACAAAAAATGAATATCAAATTCTACTTATTACTTTTTTAATGAACCCCCGTAACCTTCTGAAATAAGTGCATCTATCATTTTTCTTGCAGTTACTTTCTTTTCATCAAACTCTACTGTTGCTTCTTTCAGCTTAAAAGACACACGTGCTTTTTTCACTCCGTCGAGTTCTTCCAGAACTCTTCTAACCCTTACAGGTCATGAAGCGGGTCAAGTCATACCTGTAATATTCAAAATTATTTCCGCAGCAAAAAGAGATACGCTCATTGCTAAAGTAATAACTACAAAAGTGAAATAAAATAAAATTCTTTTCAACATTTATTAAGCTATCCTTTCAAATTAAAGTTTAACAGTTACAACAAAATAGTCATGTATATGAACTACATCACACTTCTCAGATAATCAATACCAAGTTTTGCGGCTGTTTCAAAATCAGGAACCATCTTTATTTGCAAAGATAGATACCCTTCATAATTTATTGACTGTAAAGAACTTATTAAATCACTCCAAGGGATGTGTCCATTCCCAGGATATAACCTATTATTATCAGCAACATGGATAATACCAAGATGATCTTTAGAATCAAAAAAACTTTCAGAAAATGAAGTATCTTCCATATTCATATGAAAAGTATCGAGCATAATCCCAATACCTGGACTATTGATTTCTTTAATAAATTTCATTCCATCTTGAGCAGTAAAACCAAAATTGACACTAAACCTGTGTTGGGGCTCAAATAAAACTCGAGTTCCTTTACTTGCAGCATAATCGGAAGACTCCTTGAAAGCATCATGCATCCACCTCAAGGATTGTTCACGTTCTTCCCCCACACTTAATTTTCCTCTAAAAGATCCAACTATTACATCAACACCATAAAAAGATGCCGCATCCAAACATCCTTTCAGACGTTTCATAGCTACTTTCCTTATATTTGGATCAGGATGACAGAGCCATACTTTATCTTGGTAACTAATTCCAGCAGTATGAACCCCAGCTACTTCCATTCCACGACTTTCTACTTGTTTTTGAATCAAACCAAAATCTAGTTCATCCGGTTTACGCATAGAAACCTCTACTCCGTCATAACCAAGTCTTGAAAGCACATCTAAATTTTCTTCAAAATTACCTTGTATGGCTGGAAGGAGAGGTGTATCAACCTCACTACTTGCTACTTGAAAGCTTATTTTCATTTTAAATTTTCTCCAATTTACAAAAATGTATTAGGTAATTATAAATAAGATATAATTTATAACTGTAGTACATAAAATAACACGAGTTCAAGGTGCAATTATGTCAAACAATTTTGAAATTGAACAACAAATTGAACAAAAACTTTCTATCACTCCTAGAATGATTCAGAGAATAAATATTTTATCATCAACGAGTAGTGAACTTGGAGAAATGATAGAAAACGAATTAGAAAATAATCCCGCCTTAGAAGAGGACAACACAAAAAATGAAGAGTTTGAAAACTTACCATATGAAACTGAAGTTTATAAAAATGAATATGAAGAAAATTACCGTGAAAAAATTATTTCAAAGAAGATTAATCTTTATGAATTTCTAGAGAAACAAGTCGGTGAGTTGCAAGTTTCTAAAAAACAAAAAACTCTACTAATAGAACTAGTCCACAGCATAAATGAAAATGGTTATTTCCAACCAGATTTTAATATAAAAGAAATAGCTAAAGAAAAAAAAATATCTTCTCAGATCATAGAGGATGCAATAAAAGTTTTACAAAAATTAGAACCTTCTGGTATTGCTGCAAGAAATATAACTGAATGTTTAAATATTCAAATCCAAAATCTCAAAGATAATATTTATTCTATAAAAACAATTCAAATTGCCAAAAAACTTATAAGAAACAACTTAGAAAAATTAAAAAGACGATCTCTAAAATCTATTTCTAAAGATTTTCGTACATCAGAAGAAGAAATACAAAAATCTGCTGAATTAATCAGAAATCTAAAGATAAATCCTGCAGAAGAATTTATAGATTACAAAGAGGAGTTAAAAATTCCAGATATATTGGTTACGATAGAAAACGAAATAGTAATTGTTAAATTAAATGAAGAAAAATTTAAATTCGATGGAATAAAACCTCTTATCTGCAGTGAAGAATACCTTGAAATATCAAAAGATTTAAAAAAATTAAATACAAAAGATCAGCAACATATCAAAGAAAAGATACGACAGGCTAAAGATTTCATTGGAAATGTGAAAAATTGGAAGGAAACACTTCTAAAGGTAGGTAGCATAATTGCTAATAATCAAATTGATTTCTTTGAAGACGGAATCAAAAAAATCAATCCTTTGAAATTAGAAGATATCTCGAATGAAACAGGGCTGCATATTTCTACAATCAGCCGAACAATTAACGGAAAATTTATCGAAACACCTTCAAAAGAGATACTCTCTCTTCGATTTTTTTTCCATAATTCAATCCAAAATATAAATGGGGAAGAAATCTCAACTCATTATATTCAAAAGATGATACGTGAATTGATTAGTAATGAGGATAAGAAAAAACCTCTAAGTGATCAAAAAATATCCATATTACTTATGGAAACGGGTATTCCTATCTCTAGAAGAACAGTATCTAAATATAGAGAAAATCTAAGAATACTATCTTCCATAAGAAGATCTGAAAAAAATTATTGAATTATTAAAAAATCAAATATAATCTTTAGTTATTAAATAAAATTCAGATCTAAGCTTAGTTTTTTCCGAAAAAATAAAAGAGGAGGAGTTCGATGATCATAGAACGAGACTTACAAATTAAAATGGACGATGGATTAGTTCTGCGTTGTGATGTTTATAGACCAGACACCAAGAAAAAGGTTCCTATTGTAATGGCTGGTGGACCCTACGGTAAGGGTGTGAAATATCAGGAACATTATAAACCACTATGGGATTCATTAGTTAAAATGCATCCGGATATTTTAGATGGTTCAAAACATCGTTGGTTGACCTGGGAAACCGTAGATCCTGAAATTTGGGTCCCTTGGGGTTACGCATGTGTGAGATTTGACTCAAGAGGAGCAGGTCGTTCCGCTGGATATCTCGATATTTTCTCTCCTCGAGAAACAAAAGATTACGCAAACGCAATCGAATGGGCTGGGCGTCAAAGATGGTCGAATGGAAAAGTAGGTCTCAATGGCGTCAGCTATTATGCAATTAATCAATGGCAAGTTGCCGCACTCCAACCA
>CAYWAX010000054.1:0-2423 GCA_964456425.1 uncultured Nitrospinaceae bacterium
GTTTTTTTGATCATATGCTTTCTCAAGTTGCAAAACATGGAATGTTAGATCTCGAAATTGTAGGTAATGGAGATTTGCAAGTAGATGGGCATCATACTGTTGAGGATGTTGGAATTTTATTAGGCCAAGCTTTGTCTGAGTCATTGGGTGAACGCGCAGGAATTACTCGTTATGCAGATGTTAGGATTCCAATGATGGATTCTTGCGCTTCCGTATGCATAGATTCAGTGGGAAGAGGAAATCTAGTTTTTAAAGCCCGATTCCCAGATTCTCAGGTTGGAGAATTTGACACATCTTTAGTCCAAGAGTTTTTCTGGTCTCTTTCCAATCATGCAAAGATAGATTTACATATTGAATTGAATTATGGTTTGAATACTCACCACATGATTGAATGTATTTTTAAAGGCTTTGCAAGAGCATTGCGAAGAGCTTTTTCTATCGATAGAAATTCAGATGGAGTTCCTAGTACAAAAGGATCTATGTTCTAATTCAAAAGTTGAGTTGAAATGTCCAAATTAGTAGTGGTCGATTATGAAATGGGAAATATGCTTAGTGTGAAAAACGCATTGAGACATATTAACACGCAATACTCCATGAGTTCGAATGCTTCAGATATAGATAATGCCCGAGGAGTTATATTGCCGGGAGTCGGAGGATTTCCTGAATGTATGCGTGCATTACATAATTTTGATCTGGTAGAAGCTATTGTGAAAGTAATAAACAAAGGGGTCCCTTTCCTAGGTATTTGTCTGGGATTACAGGTACTTTTCCAAGAAAGTGAAGAGTTTGGAAATACTAAAGGATTAGGAATTCTTGAAGGCTCTGTCAGAAAATTCCCGCAATCTTTTGATCTGAAGGTTCCCCATATGGGATGGAATCAAATACGTTTGAATAAACCTTCTGCTATACTGAAAGATGTGAAGGAATCAGATTATTTTTATTTTGTGCACTCTTTTTATGTAGAAGATTCAACTACATTGTCTGCTCATGTGACTTCTTTTTCTCATTATGGAAATTCTTTTGTTGCAAGTATACAAAAAGACAATGTTTTTGCGACACAGTTTCATCCTGAAAAGAGCGGAATAAAGGGTTTAAGTATTCTTCGAAATTTTATTTCTTTTTGTGATGAAAACTAATTTTTAATTGAGGATAAGGTGCAAATTATACCTGCTGTAGATCTAAAGGATGGCAAATGTGTAAGATTGATTCAAGGAGAAGTAAATCGAGAAATAATTTATGATTCTGATCCGGTTAATATGGCAATGCATTGGGTTGATCAAGGTGCTACCCGTTTGCATCTAATAGATCTTGATGGTGCTCTAGAAGGGAAGCCTGTGCATCTTGATGTACTTTCTTCTATTGCGAAGAAGATTAATATACCGATTCAGTTTGGAGGCGGTATTCGGAACGAAGAAACTTTGAAGTTAGTAATAGATTCTGGTGCGAGTTTCGCAATTTTAGGAACGACCGCAGTTGAAAACCCAGAATTTGTTAAAAGAGTAGCTACTCAATACCCTAATCAGGTTATCCTAAGTATTGATTCTTTAAACGATCAAATAAGAGTTTCTGGTTGGAAATCTAAACGCAATATAACTCCGGAAGAACTTGCTGAAAAGTTCTTGGAAGTTCCTTTAGCAAATTTTATTATTACTGATATCAGCCGAGATGGAATGCTTCAAGGTTTTGATTCGAGTATTTCACTTCGAGTGGCAAAGATATCTGGCAAATCTGTGATTGCTGCAGGTGGAATAACTAACATTGAGGACATTAAGAACGCCATGCCATTATTCTCTCAAGGGCTGATAGGGGTTGTGGTTGGACGTGCACTTTATGAGAAAACTTTAGATTTCAAAGAAGCATTGGAAATAATAAATTGCTAGCAAAACGAATAATTCCGTGCCTAGACGTTAAAAATGGAAGAGTGGTAAAAGGAGTACGTTTTGAAAGTTTGCGTGATGCTGGAGATCCGGTTAGTTGCGCAAAAGCTTATTATGATATGGGGGCTGACGAAATATGTTTCCTTGATATTACTGCTTCTCAAGAAGAAAGAGGAACATTACTCAAAGTAGTTGAAAAAACAGCTAAAGAAGTTTTTGTGCCTCTGACAGTAGGAGGTGGAGTAAGAAGCGTAGAGGATGTAGCTTTATTACTTCGTGCTGGTGCTGACAAAGTTAGTATTAATAGTGCTGCAATAAGTAATCCAAGAATTTTAAAAGAATCTGCCAATCGTTTTGGTAGTTCAACTATTGTTTGTGCAATAGATGCAAAGAGAGTGTCTTCTCAAGAAAATTACTGCAGATGGGAAGTTTTTTCCCATGGTGGAACTAGAACAACTGGATTAGATGTCTTGGAATGGTCTTTAAAAGTTGCAGAACTAGGTGTGGGTGAGATACTTTTAACTAGTATGGACCGAGATGGGACTA
>CAYWAX010000054.1:2433-12172 GCA_964456425.1 uncultured Nitrospinaceae bacterium
TGGATATGATATACAATTGACTAAGGCGGTTGCTAGAAAGGTTCCTATTCCAGTTATTGCTTCAGGTGGAGTAGGAAGCTTAGAACACTTATATGAGGGCTTATACGAAGCTGGAGCGAATGCGGTACTTGCTGCAAGTATTTTTCATTTTGCAGATTATTCGATCCAAGAAGCTAAAAAATTCCTGAGAGAGAAAAATGTAGAGGTGCGGATATGAATAATGTTCTTCTTTCGAAAATTAAATGGAATGAAGATGGTTTGATGCCTGCTATTTGCCAAGATATTTCTACTGGACAAATACTAATGTTGGCATGGGTTAACTCAGAATCCTTATCTTTAACTTTGGAGAAGAGAAGAGTCCATTTTTGGTCTCGGTCTAGGAAAAAGATTTGGGAAAAAGGGGAGACCTCAGGAAACTTTTTAAATCTAGAATCTGTAACTTTAGATTGTGATCTTGATTCTATTCTTTTTTTAGTTTCTCCAAATGGACCCACGTGTCATACAAATAGAATGTCTTGTTTTTTTAATGAAATTATTCATGATGATTCCGATGATTTTTTATTTAATCATAATTTTTTAGAATCTATCTGTAAGTTGATTGAAGAAAGAAAAAAAACAGGAAATTTAGATGAAAGTTATGTAGCCAGATTATTTTCTAAGGGCAAAGGTAGAATTGCAAAAAAAGTAGGTGAAGAAGCATCAGAAGTAGTAATTGCTATGATGGATTCTGACCGAAATGAAATTATTGAGGAGATGAGTGATTTATGGTTTCATTTGTTAGTTGCAATGGTAGCGAGTGAACTATCTCCGGGAGAAATTTTGTCGAAATTGTCTGAAAGATTTGGTAAAGGTGGAAGAAACGAATCTGAAAGATAGTCGTTAGTCCGATTTGTTGTAATTTTCCAAGTGTTGAGTATTTTAATTTTTAGCGGAAAAGATAATCGGAGGTTAATTTGGGATTAATACCTGAAAATGTTATTGATGAAATTCGAGAATCTATTCCTATAGATCAAGTAATTGGTGAATTTGTTTCACTCAAAAAGGCAGGATCAAGTTTTAAAGGCCTTTGTCCATTTCATGAAGAAAAAACTCCATCTTTCATTGTAACTCCAAATAAAGGAATTTTTAGATGTTTTGGTTGTGGTGTGGGAGGAAATGTTTTTAAATTTTTAATGTTGCATGAGAATATGAATTTTATTGAATCGGTCCAATTTCTTGCGAGTAGACAAGGGATAGATGTCTCACGTTTTTTAGATGACAAAAAGAACGGAAATATTATAAAAGAAAGAGATAGGATAATTGAAATCAATAACTTAGCGTTAAATTTTTTCAAGGGGGCTTTGAAGCATAAAATTGGAATTAGAGCAAGAGACTACCTAGATCATCGTTGTATAACAAAGAAAACACAAGAATTCTTTCAAATAGGATACGCTCCAGATAGATGGGATTCCCTCTTGAAAGCTCTTCAAAAGAGAGGAGTTTCTGAAGAAGAACTTGAAATAGCAGGATTAGTATCAAGAAGAGATGGAGAAAAAGGATTCTATGATCGTTTTAGAAATAGAATTATTTTTCCGATCTTCGATAATGCGAATAATCCTATTGCTTTTGGTGGTCGTTTATTACCTGATCCTGAAAGTAAAAAAGTTGTTGCAAAATATCTTAATTCTCCTGAAACATTAGTTTTTAAAAAATCTCGCGCAATGTATGGCCTCAATTTTGCTAGACAAGTGATGCGGTCGAAAAAGAAAGTTATCATTGTTGAAGGTTATTTTGATGTGATTACTTTATTTCAGAATGGTTTTGATTTTTCAGTTGCAACATTAGGTACAGCCTTTACTAAAGGTCATCTTAGTATTTTGAGATCCCAAGTTCAAGAATTTATTTTTGTTTTTGATCCAGATGAAGCAGGGCAAGTCGCATCTGAAAAAGCAGGTGAAATTGTTGCAAATGCTATGAATCTTTCTTTTGTTCCAAAAGGTCTTTTATCGAATCAGATTTTAGGTGAAGATTTTTTTGATAAAAAAGATGCAGGGACTGTAGATATTCGTGTAGTAGCATTACCAGATAAATTAGATGTAGATGACTATTTGAAAGCTAAAGGAACAAATGAATTCGAAAGATTACTTGCTTCATCTGAAGGATTGCTTGAGAGGACTATTAGAATTACTCTCGATGATGTAGATATTAGTTCAACACATTCAAAAAAAATAAATGCGATTGATAAAATAATTCCACTTCTGGCGGCAAGTCATCGAAGCGTGAGGGAACAATTTTTTTCACTTTTAGAAGTTCGTCTTGGAATCCCATATCCCACATTATCTTCGATGCTTAGTAGAAGGCTTAGTAAAGAGAAAATACCTATTCATAAAAGTAATTCGGTCGATCTTGTTGATGTTAAGAAAAAACTACCTAAAATAGAGGTAGACTTTTTGGAATTATTGTTGCATAAACCAGAATTCGTTGATTTAAAGGCAATTGATATGTCTTATTTTACAGACTCAATAGTGATATCAGTCTTGACTCAATTGCAAGATGCTTCAGAAAAAGGTATTAAAATGAATGTTGCATCTTTATCAGATCATTTGGATGATGAAGTTGCACGTTCATTGGTTATTGAGTTATCTTCTTCTCAGTTCGAGGATGAAAGAAATCGAGAAGAGGTCTCGGATTGTTTGTCACGTCTTAAAGAGATAAAATTACGACGTGAACAAGAAAAATTTAACAAAGAAATTTATAATGTATCTAGAGAAAAAGGAGATAATTCTGAAGTTTTATGGAGTTTGCTAGAGCAAAAGAATAATTTGCTGAAGAAGAAACAAAAAGATGTTTCTTCTTAGAATTTTTTAATTTAATTTGGGTTTGTCTTAGATTCCAACAGAAGGAGTTAAAATTGGCACAGCGAACTAAAAAATCTGCTGATCCTAAAATTAAGAAGAGTACAAAGAAACAAAAAGTTACTCAAAAAGAAGTAAAAGATCTTATAGCACAAGGACAAGAAAAAGGTTTTCTCACTTACGATGAAGTTAATGATGTATTACCTGCGGATGTGAATTCTCCTGAGGCCATAGATGATATTATGGTTATGTTTAATGAAATGGATATAGAAGTACTTGATCCTTCCTCGGCTGAAGAACGTTTGAATGAGAAAAAAGAGTCTGGAAATCAGACTGATTCTTCAAATGATTCAAAATCTAGTCGAAATGAGAGAACAGCTTCAGAAGCTATCTCTTCTTTTGATGATTCTACTTATGGTAGAACTGATGACCCTATGCGGATGTATCTTAGAGAAATGGGACAAATCCCTTTGTTAGGCAGAGAAGGTGAAATAGAGATTGCAAAGAGAATTGAAGAGGGTCAACTTGAAGTAAGTCTCGCGACAGTATCAACACCGGTTGCGATAGATATGGTTCTAGAACTAGGGAAGAAGCTTGAAAATGGAGAGATTCCTGTTACTAAACTTATTTCAATTAGTAGGCAGTCTACTGAAGATGAAGATGAATCTGAAGAAGAAAATGATCATGAAGAAGAGAAAAAGAAATTTCTTTCTTTGACAAGAAGGTTGAAAACTCAACTCAAAAAAATAGAGACTAAAAATATTGCGACTGCCGACCCTGCTTTACATAAAAAATCTCTTGATAAAGTAGCTGAAATAATTCGTTTGATGAATCTAAGGCCCGAGCAAGTAGACTCTATTGCAGATAGGGTTAATTTTTTTGTAGATAGAGTACATAAACATGAAAAAGAAATTAACGGATATTTGGAACAAGTTGCTTTAGAAGAATCTGAAATACGTTCTTATTTACGTAAAAATGGCAAGAGTAGTTCCAAAAAAGTTAACTATGTTGGAGAAAAGAAAATACCAATAAGTATTCTTGCAGAATATGATCGCAGAATTAAAAAAATCAGGAAAGAGATTAAAGATACGGAAAATGAAGCTGGAGCATCTCGTGAAGAATTAGAGAATTCCGTTAAAATGATTCGTAGGGGTCGTCGCAAAGATCAAAGAGCAAAGAAAGAGTTAGCTGAAGCGAATTTACGTTTGGTAGTAAGTATCGCAAAAAAATATACAAATCGTGGTTTGCAATTTTTGGATTTGATACAAGAGGGAAATATTGGATTGATGAAGGCTGTCGACAAGTTTGAGTACAAAAGAGGTTATAAATTTAGTACTTATGCAACTTGGTGGATACGTCAGGCAATTACAAGAGCCATTGCAGATCAGGCAAGAACAATTCGTATTCCAGTTCATATGATTGAAACAATTAATAAATTAATACGGACGTCCCGTTTACTTGTGCAGAAATTAGGTCGTGAACCATTCCCGGAAGAAATCTCTAAAGAAATGGATTTACCTCTTGATAAGGTAAGAAAGGTACTCAAAATCGCGAAGGAACCAATTAGTTTGGAAACTCCAATTGGTGAAGAGGAAGACAGTAGCTTAGGAGATTTTATAGAGGATAGAAAGGCCGTTTCACCTCAAGATTCAGTCGTTAAAGTAAGTTTGTCTGAACAGACTCAAGAGGTGTTGCAAACATTAACTCCTAGAGAAGAAAAGGTACTTCGTAAAAGATTTGGTATCGGAAAAGAAAATGAGCATACTCTAGAGGAGGTTGGCCATGATTTTAGTGTCACCCGTGAAAGAATTAGACAAATAGAGGCTAAAGCTCTTAGAAAGCTGCGTCATCCTAATAGAAGTAAGAGGTTGAAAAGTTTTATCGACGAAAATTAGAAGTCTATTTTTTTATGAAGACATTAAAAAAGTAATCTTGTTTTTTTGATTTTTTGCCGAATTTTGGGCCCATAGCTCAATGGTGGAGCGTCCGGCTCATAACCGGTTGGTTCTTGGTTCGAATCCAAGTGGGCCCACCATAATCAATTTCAGAAAAGTGGAGGTTTTGCGTTGAAAAATTTAGAGTTGTCAGCTCTAGTTAACTTGCAATCTATAGATACTAGGATTTATGAACTGAAAGACTTCATTAATCAAATTCCTGAACAAGTTGATCAACAAAATAAAACCTTGTCAGTTTTTGAAGATAAGCTGAAAAAAGTGCAAGAAGAAATTTTAAATGCAGAGAAAGCTCAAAAAGATTTTGAAGCTCAAATTCAAATGTTGAACGAAAAATTAAAAGAAGCTCGATCGAAACAAGCAATGGTTAAGACCAATAATGAATACAATGCTTTAAGTAATGAAATTGACAATGGGAAGAAAAAGATTGATTTAATAGAAGAGTCATTGCTTGAAAAATTAGACTTTTTGCCAAACTTGCATGAAAGAATAGCAGATGTTGAAAGTGAATTAAAAGTAGAAGGACAGAAGGTTAGCGTTAAAGTAGATGACCTTAATAGTAAGAAAAAAAATTACGAAGAAGAGTTGGATAATCTTATTGCTGAGAAAAACGAACTCTCTGTTACAATTTCTCGAAATTGGTTGAGTTTATATGAAACACTTTTGAAAGGTAAAAGAAGTTTGGCTGTTTCCCCTATAATTCAAAGAAATTGTCAGGGATGTAAAATGCCTGAAACGCTTCAAAGATTTTTTGAAATAAGGGACTCTGACGATTCTATTTTTACATGTAGTCACTGTGGAAGAATTCTATATTACAAAGAGACAGAGTTGGAAGAAACTTCTCTAAGAGTACAAGATGAGGTTCAAAAATAATAGAATTAAAACAAGAAGAATTATGTATTTTTACAGATGGTGCTTCAAGAGGTAATCCAGGTCCTTCTGGTGCAGCAGCACTTATATATGATAATAAAAATATTTTAATAGATAAAATCTCAAGATTTTTAGGACAATCTACCAATAATGTTGCAGAATACAATGCCTTATTGCTTGCTCTACAGCGTTCAATTGAGTTAGGTGCCAAGAGAGTAAAAATAATAACTGATTCGCAATTAATGGCTAGACAATGGGTAGGCCTATACAAGGTTAAAAATTTATCTATAAAGCGTCTTTTTCATGAGGCGAAGCAATTTGCAGAAAAGTTAGAAGATGTTCAGGTAATTCATGTAAATCGAACTGAAAATATTGAAGCAGATAAATTAGTCAATGAAGTGATTGACCAAAATGTTTAAATAGCTAGAGTGGACTGTATGGTTGCTTGTGATAATCACAAGAGGAAAGTCCGGGCTCCAAAGAGTAGAGTGGTGGATAACTTCCACCGAGGGTGACCTCAGGGAAAGTGCAACAGAAAGTAAACCGCCTTTTAAAGGTAAGGGTGAAACGGTGCGGTAAGAGCGCACCAGCGGTTTGGGTGACCAAATCGGCTTTGTAAACCCCACTCGGAGCAAGGCCAAATAGAGAGGTGAATAAAGGCTACTCGTCTAAACCTCTGGGTAGGCCGCTCGACACGAAAGGCAACTTTCGTGCTAGATAGATGACCATATCCCTTTTTGGGAAACAGAACCCGGCTTATAGGTCAACTCTAGCTTATTGTAAATTTGAGGATTTAATGAGTTCGAACAATACCGATAAATTTAATTTGTCTTCTATTTGTAGTGAATCATCTCTTGCTTTAGACGTTATAAAACCGCATTTAAGAAAGACCCCATGCAGATTGAGTGAGGACTTTTCTGAACAGCTTGGTTTTGATCTTTATCTTAAACTTGAAAATCTTCAAAGAACCGGGTCATTCAAAACTAGAGGTTCAATGTATGCTATTAGTAAATTAGATAAAGCTCAAAGAAAATCTGGTGTTGTCACTGCATCTGCAGGGAACCATGCACAGGGTGTTGCATTTGCGGCTAAGCAACTCGGAATATACTCCCTCATTGTAATGCCTGAATATACGCCAAATACTAAATTAGATGCAGTTAAGGACCTTGGTTCTGAAGTAGAACTATATGGATTAACATTTGATGATGCTTATGCACGAGCCAAGGAATATGTATCATCAAAAGGTCTTGTTATGATTCATCCCTTCGACGATTTTGATGTTATTGCTGGTCAAGGAACAGTCGCCCTAGAAATATTAGAACAGGTTCCTGATGTTAATACTATTATTGTCTCTGTTGGAGGAGGCGGACTAATTTCTGGAGTGGTTTCAGTTGTAAAAACATTAAAACCTGATACTCGAATAGTAGGTGTTGTAGCTGACGGGGTGCCCTCTTTAAAAGAATCTATAAAAATAGGTCGTTCAGTTGAAGTGTCTTCTATTTCAACCATTGCTGACGGCATTGCTGTAAAGAAAATAGGAGAAAACTGCTTCCCAATTATCCAAGAAAGTTCAGATCAGATTGTTTCTGTTTCTGATGATTCTATGGCATCTGCAATCTTGCGATTACTTGAAGAGGAAAGAATGTTGGCAGAAGCTGCTGGTGCCGCTCCCTTAGCTTCCTTATTTGATAAAAAAATAGAGGACCCTGGAAAAACTGTTGCCTTAATTTGTGGAGGCAACTTAGATGTAAACCTTCTTTCTAGAATTATAGGGAAAGGTCTTGCTCTTAACAATAGATACGCTAAGTTGCAAGTTCCACTCCATGATGTTCCGGGTGCTTTGACTAGACTTTCTCAAATCGTCTCGGAAGAGAGAGTAAATATTATACATATAGAACACGACAGATTTTCAACACAGGTGCCAATTAACCACACATTATCTCGTCTCTATTTAGAGGTTAGAGGAAATGAGCATTTAGAATTTTTGGTAAAAAGACTGATTTCTGAAAATTATGAAGTAATCAGGGAGAATAATTGAGATGTCTGAAAGAAAAAGAGTTGTAATAAGCGTTAGTGACAAAAAAGAGATTGAAAAAATAGGGAAGGTTCTGCATGAAGCTGATTGGGAAATAATTTCTACAGGTGGGACTGCTAATGTCTTGAAATCTTCTGGTGTTGAAGTTATTCAAGCTAGTGATTATACAGGTCAGCCTGAAATACTTGGTGGTAGAGTTAAAACTTTACATCCAAAGATTTTAGGTGGTATTTTAGGTAGAGTTGATCAGGAAAGAGAGATGGAATCAAATAATATTCCTCAGATTGATTTAGTAATCGTCAATCTATACCCATTTAGAGAAACAGTTTCTGATCCAAATGTATCTTTACCAGATGCATTAGAAAAAATTGATATAGGTGGTCCGACAATGGTTCGTGCCGCGGCTAAAAATCACGATAGAGTTGCAGTTGTTGTAGAGCCCGAAGACTATGATGAATTGATTGAGTATATTAAATCAGGAAAAGATTTTCCTGAAAATTTTTTAAAGAATTTAGCTTTTAAAGCTTTTGATCATGTGTCTTCCTATGATTCTGCTATTTCTTCATTTCTCTCAAAATCAGTTAAAGATCAAGTAGATTATTTTGCTCCAAAAATTGAAATGTCTTTAAAAAGAGAGAAGGTATTACGATATGGTGAAAATCCTCATCAGAAAGGTTCTTTTTATAGTTTTCAGTCTGATGAGAGTTTTTCTCTTTCTAAGACTGTTGTTTTAGGAGGGAAAGAACTTTCTTTTAATAACTATTTAGACGTTTCGGCAGCTTGTGAATTGGTTTCTGATCTCCATGCGAATGCATGTGCAATCCTCAAACATACTAATCCTTGTGGTGTTGGAATAGAAGAGAAACAGGTTGATTCCTATAAACGGGCTTTAGCATGTGACCCTGTTTCAGCTTTTGGAAGTGTAATAGGCTTCAATGATATCGTGTCTGAAGAAACAGCAGAAGAAATGCGGAGTCTTTTTGTTGAAGTTGTTGTTGCTCCTGAATTTGATGAAAAGGCTTTGAAGATTTTTCAGCGCAAGAAGAATCTTCGTATCCTGAAATGTCCAGGACTAGCTTCTTTTCCAATAACTGGAGTAGATGTCCGTGCAGTTCCAGGAGGGCTCTTAGTACAGGATAGGGACTCTTTTTCCAAAGAAGAATTTGATAATTGGTCTGTCGTGACTCCTAGTGTACCGTCACTTTCTGAAGAGAAAGCACTGAAAATTGCATGGAGTATTGTTCGTCATGTAAAAAGCAATGCAATTGTTTTAGCAAATGAGACGGGAACTATTGGTGTTGGCGCAGGTCAAATGAGTCGTGTAGATTCAACTCAACTAGCTGTCTCCCGTTCAGTTTTACCTGTCGATGGATGTGTACTTGCCTCAGATGCATTTTTCCCATTCAGGGACGCAATAGATCAGGCAGCAGAATTTGGAGTTAAAGCAATAGTGCAACCGGGTGGTTCTGTTAAGGATGAAGAAATTATAGAGGCCGCTAAAGAAAAAAATATTTCTATGGTTTTCACAGGTCGAAGACATTTCAGACATTAATTCTTTGGGATACTTTATGGAAGGCAAAGAAGTTTGAATAGTAAAGAAGTTATATGTTCTTTAGATAAATTTTTAAATAGCCTTTCTACTTCGCCTAAAAAAAATACTAAAACAAAATCAATTGGCCATTCGGAGGAAATATTATTTCTTTTTGAGAAATTTGAAATTTCCTTAAGTGATTTTCAATTTATTAATGTTGTTGGAACAAGTGGAAAAGGTTCTACAGCAATGATGATATCGGAATGCTTATTCTGTTCAGGAAAATCAGTAGGTGCATTTTTTTCACCGCATATTTCATCTATAACTGAACGTTTTTGGTTTCAGGGAGATTATGTTAAGCCAAAACTTATCATGAAAGTATATGACAAGTTTTTTTCTATTATTAAAGAAATTATTGAAGATCCGAAACGATCTTCTGTAACTTTTTTTGAATCTACTTTTGTACTTTTTTTACTTTTAGCTAAGGAATTAAATTGTGAAATCTTAGTTCTTGAAG
>CAYWAX010000055.1:0-12142 GCA_964456425.1 uncultured Nitrospinaceae bacterium
GAAGACCTGTGCCCGCATTTGTTGTTTTTTATGAAAATTAATTTTTTTGTGTTAGTAAAAAACTGGAGTTGAAAATGGATAATCTGAAAGGAAAAGTTGCACTTATTTCAGCAGCTAGTAAGGGTTTAGGAAAGTCTTCTGCATTAGAAATTGCAAAGAAAGGCGCATCAGTAGCTATTTGTTCCAGGAACGAAGATGAAATTAATCAAACGGCAAAGGAGATTCGTGAAATTAGTGGATCTGAAACATGGTGTTGCGTATCTGATATAGGGACTAGGGAAGGTGTAGATAATTTTGTTTCCGGTGCCGCAAAATATTTTGGTGGCATAGATATTTTAGTTTCTAATGTAGGAGGTCCTCCCAGAGGATATTTTGATGAATTTGAAGATGATATTTGGATTTCTGCATTTGAAATAAACGTTCTAAGTTCTGTTCGCCTTGTCCGTGCAGCTTTGCCTTATATAAGAAAAAGGGATTATGGTCGAATCATTTTCATTTTATCAAGTTCTGTTAGAGAACCTATAGAAGATTTATTACTTTCAAATGTAATGCGTCCTGCAGTTGCCGGATTGTCAAAATCTCTCTCTAAGTCACTTGGTTCAGAAAATATTTTAGTAAACGTTGTTTGTCCCGGAACGATCCTGACGGATCGTCTTATCTCAGGAAGAAAAAAAGCTGCAGAAAAAGAGGGAATTTCTTTAGAAGAAGCTTTAGCAAATTCTGCAGTAGGTATACCCTTAAAACGTCATGGAGAACCAATAGAATTTGGGTCCATGGTAGCTTTTTTAGCATCTCCTGATGCAAGTTATGTCACAGGGAGTGTTCTAATGGTGGATGGTGGAAGACTTCATGCGATATAAGCCAATTCTTAAATAGAGATTTAGAATAATGAATGATAAAATTATTATCAGAGGTGCTCGCGAACATAATCTAAAAAATATTTCTTTACATCTACCACGTGCCAAATTAATTGTTTTAACAGGTCCGAGTGGGTCAGGAAAATCTTCCCTAGCATTTGATACAATTTATGCAGAAGGACATCGTAGATATGTTGAAAGTCTCTCTACATATGCGAGACAATTTTTAGAAAGAATTGATAAACCGGATGTTGATTTTATAGATGGGATTAATCCTTCTATATCTATCGAACAGCATAATCCAGTCACTCATTCTAGATCTACTGTTGGGACAGCCTCTGAAATTTATGATTATTTAAGATTATTATTTTCAAAAGCAGGTGATTTACGTTGTCCTTCCTGCAAAAAGATTGTTTCACAAGATACTGAAGATAGGATTGTTAATACCCTACTTTTGAAACATAAAAATACGAGAGGCTTTATACTTTTTGAAAAGACTATCAACTCAATAGAGGAAATCCAAGAATTTCTTTTGTCAATGTTATCGAAGGGATATCTTCGTATTCTTGTAAATGAAGAAGTTATTGATTTGGATTCTCTTGATTTAAATAAAGAGTCTATAAGTTTAAAAAAATTATTTTCTCCAAAAACTAAAAGCTTTCATGTAGTAGTAGACCGCTTAGAATTTTCTGAACTAAATCAGTCTAGAATCTCGGAATCAATTGAAATGGCTTTTATGGAAGGAGATTCATACGCACAAGTCAAAATAGTTGATGGTCCTCTTCTTCGATTTAGCAAAAAATTTGAATGCTGCGGAGTCAGATTTCAATTGCCGTTACCAACTCTTTTTAGTTTTAATAATCCAAATGGAGCATGTCCTGAATGTGGAGGTTTTGGTAATACTTTGGCCTTAGATGAATCTTTGCTCATACCTAATTCTGATCTTACTTTAGCTCAAGGAGCTGTGCAGCCTTGGAAAATGCCACGTTATAGAGAGAGATTTGGTAAGCAACTTCTTGACTCAGCAAAAAATGAAGGTTTGGATATACATAGACCATGGAAGGACCTAAGTAAGAAACATAAAAAAATGATTTTTAATGGATCGAAAAGTTTATTAGGAATTAATTCTTTTTTTGAAAGATTGAAAAAAAGAAAATATAAAGTGTGGGTTAGAGTTTTAATTAGAAGATATCAAAGCCTCTATGAATGTGAAAGCTGTAAAGGGAGTCGTTTAAGAGAAGAAGCCCATTATTTTGAGGTGAATAAGAAAAAAATAGGAGAAATCTGTGATATGTCTATTGCAGATTTGAAAATATTTTTTGATAAATTATCTGAATCAAAAAGAAACACTGTTTTGACATCTGATCTTTTTAGACAGATTCAAGATAGAATAGAATTTTTACATGATATGGGTTTAGAGTACCTAACACTTTCAAGGGAAACAAAGACATTAAGTGGGGGAGAGCATCAAAGAATTAATCTTGCTAAACAACTTGGAGCGAGACTTACAGGAACTTTGTATGTTTTAGATGAACCCACAATAGGTCTGCACCCGAGAGATAATCTTCGTTTAATCAAAATACTAAAAGGTCTTGTTAAGCAGGGAAATACAGTGTTAGTGGTCGAACATGATAGGGATGTTATAGAAAAATCTGATTACATAATTGATCTTGGCCCAGGAGCAGGAGAAAAAGGGGGGTATATAGTTTTTAATGGTTTAAAGAAAGATTTCCATAAGAGTAAAAAATCAAAAACAGCTCTATATCTTTCAAGAGAGAAACAAATATCTATTCACAGAAATTCGAATCGTATAAAGAGTAATAAAAAATTATCTTTATACGGGGCAGAAGAAAATAATCTTAAAAAAGTAGATTTGCACATTCCAATGAGCAAACTTATTTCTGTTACAGGAGTTTCGGGTTCTGGTAAAAGTAGTTTAATTCATGGAGTTCTTTATCCTGCTTTAACGCGTATATTGAAAAATTCCAATGATCAAGTCGGTCGTTTCAAGCGTATAGAAGGATATGAAAATATTAATGATGTTGTTTTGCTTGATCAAAGCCCCATAGGAAAAAGTCCAAGAAGCAATCCTGTTACTTATTTAAAAGCTTACGATATAATTCGCAAACTTTTTGCAGAAACTAAAAAAGCAAGAAGTTTGGGTTTTGCTCCCGGACATTTCTCTTTTAATTCTCCAGGAGGAAGATGTATAAGTTGTTCTGGAAGTGGTGTTCAAAAAATAGAAATGCATTTTATGGCTGATTTATTTACAACCTGTCCTGATTGTTTGGGCAAAAGATTTAGTTCTCACGCTTTAGAAATAAAATATAAGGACTTGGATATTAATCAGGTTTTGCAATTAACAGTAGATGAGGCCATTATCTTTTTTCATAATGTAACTTCGATTGTAAAAAAGCTTTATGTTTTGAGGGATGTAGGTTTAGGATATTTGCGAATAGGACAGCCAGTAAATACTTTGTCTGGTGGAGAGGCACAACGTTTGAAAATAGCAGCCCAACTATCTTCTAGGCCTCCTAGTGACGTTTTGTATTTGATGGATGAACCAACTACTGGACTTCATTTTCAAGATATTGAATGTTTGATTAAAGTTTTATATAAGCTTGTTTTTTTAGGAAATACTGTTGTTGTAATCGAGCATAATTTAGATATGATAAGTCGCTCAGATTGGATAATAGATTTAGGGCCAGAAGGTGGAGAAAATGGTGGTTGTATTATTGCCCAGGGTACTCCAGAAGAAATACAGCAAAATAAATTATCAAAGACAGGAATGTTTTTAAAAAATGTTTCTTAAAATTTAAAAATCTTATGAGGTTATAATTAGCGATCTAACGTTAGGTTTTATTTATTCAAGTGGGGCTCTATTTGCATGGGCGGCACTTTCTTTTTTTATAAGATTGTCTATGCAGAATGCACCTTTATTAAAAGTGGCAGCTCTTGCTTCAACCTTTAACGGAATCTTTGTTTCCATTTTATTCTTTTTTACAGTTATTTTAGTTGATAATTTATTTTTTTCATCTGTCACAACTTATATTTTGATAGTTGTCACTGGTTTTATGATGATAGCTCTTTCAAGGCTTTCATATTATTACGCAATAGGTCAAATAGGACCTAGTAGAACAATTCCAATTGCTGCAAGTACTCCGGCGGTTAGTGCTTATTTAGCCTCTCTTTTTTTGAACGAACCTATTACTTTGAAAATGTTGTTGGGTCTGGTTGTTTTAATGGTAGGAGTGATTTATGTAGTTCGTTCTTCTGTTTCTCTGCAAGATTCGCAAGATTCAAAATCTAAGAAACGAATAATATTGGGATACTTGTCTGCTGGAGCCACAACATTGAATTGGAGTTTGTGTGGAACAATGCTGAAAGCTATCTCTAAAGATCTTCCTCCTGAGTACGGACCTTTTGGAACTTCGATGTTTGTAATAAATATAGGTTGTATATTTGCTTGGTTGTTGTACGTTTTTTTTAAACCGAAAGATATTGAGAAAAGAAAATTTCCTAAAAAAAATTGGAAATGGTTAATATGTGCTGCCGTATGTCAGACAATAGCAATTCCTTGTTATACGAATGCGTTGTCTTATACGTTAGTTGTAAATGTCTCTTCTATAACTGCTTTACAACCGTTAGTTGTGATCCTTGTTTCAAAAATATTTTTAGATCAAATTGAAAAAATTAATATGAAGTTGATAGGAGGAGCATTAATGTCTGTTGTAGGAACTATATTGATTCTTCTATCTTTCTAAAATCCAAAAGAACTAATTAATATCTTCTTAATACTCCGACTACAACACCTTGTATTCGAAGACGATCTTCTTCAATCATAATAGGTTCCATTGCAGAATTAGATGGTTGAAGACGAACCCAACCATTAGATTCATAGTAGAGTCGCTTTAGAGTAGCACTTAAATTGTCGACGAGTGCAACGACTGTCTCTCC
This sequence comes from uncultured Nitrospinaceae bacterium, assembly GCA_964456425.1. Lineage (GTDB taxonomy): Bacteria > UBA8248 > UBA8248 > UBA8248 > UBA8248 > UBA3496. The sequence goes on from CAYWAX010000055.1 coordinate 4,815, forward strand.
ATTTTGTGCAGATTGCCTCTGTTCGACAATAACGTAGTCTTCGTCCTGTATATGATCTTCTATCATAGAATTTCCTTTGACCTTCAAAACGTATAAATTGTTTTTTTCTGTTGCCCATGGCAGAGGAATTGTTTCAGTTTCTTCTATAGCTTCCAGAAGACCACCGGCAGCAATTACACCACGCAGAGGCAATTCTGTTATTCGTTCTTCAGGCAAAATATTTTCAACTGCAAGCGTTTCAGGCATTAATTCTATAGCACGACTTTTATTCCAACTTCTTTTAATCATTCCTTTTTGAGAAAGATTTTGAAGATGTTTATGAACTGTAGCTGGCGAAGTAAGATTGAAATTTTCACCTATTTCTACAATACTAGGTGCATATCCTTGTTCTTCTATAAAATCTTTAATGTAGTCATATATCTGTCGTTGTCTTTTCGTTAAAAACATGTTCTTCTCCTTAAAAGCGAAAATAATACGTTTACAATACAAACAAAAAACGAACATACTTGTCAAGCGTTTATTTCATTTTTTTCTTTGTAAGTTGAGAAAATCCTTTATTATTCTTAAAATTAGATTTAATCAATAATCTTAAAATTTAAATTTAGTTTTTGGGAGACTGTGAATCAATGACCAAAATGACAGCGGGACATGCAGTAATTGAAGCATTGGTTGAGTTAAAAGTGCAACACGTAATAGGCATGGCAGGTTCTTGTATGATTGAAATTCTTGATGGTATGTACGGAAGAGACGATATTCATTTTCTTACAGTACGTCATGAACAATCTGCGGTACTGATGGCTGATGCCTATTCGCGTTTAACTAGGAAGCCAAGTGTTTGTATGGCCACGAATGGTCCAGGTGCGACAAATTTAGTAACGGGAGTAGCTCATGCACAAGGTGCACAGAGTCCAGTTATCGTAATAACTGGGGCACCGATGATGAAGGATACATTTAGAGATTCTACGCAGGAATTGGATCAAATTGCGATGTTTAAACCTATGGTCAAATGGTCTGTTCAAGCAAGAAGACCGGATAGAATTGGTGAAATAATTCAGGAAGCATATATGATGTCTATTTCTGGAGTTCCTGGCCCTGTTCATGTAGATATTCCGAGAGATGTAATGATTGAGTCGGTTGAATTTGATGCTTCCAAAAATCTCTGGGATACTAGTCGACCTTCCTATGCACCAAATCCTCTCCTTATAGATAAAGCTTCTGATATGTTAAAACGATCAGAAAATCCGGTTATTATTGCTGGTGGCGGAGTTCTATGGTCAGAAGCAAGCGAAAAGTTAACAGCACTAGCTGATTCTCTTGGAGCAGTCATCATGACCTCTACAGGAAGAGATGATGTTGTTGATAACCACCATCCTCTTTTCTTAGGTTCAATTGGAAGAGGAACAATACCAGAGGCAAGAAAACTCTTTGAAGAATCTGATCTAGTTATTGCAATAGGTACTCGCTTAGCTCATTCGAGTACTTTCCTAAAATCAGAATTCGTTCCTAAGAAAGCTAAACTGATTCATATAGCTGTTGATCAAAGTGTGATAGGGCGAAATTTCAAGACAGATCTAGGGATTTGTTCTGATGCTTCGTTGGCAATTGACGCTTTAAATGTAGCTTTAGGTCAGGAAAAAAAATCACGTTCAAATTGGCGAAAAAAAATAGAAGAAGTAAAAAATGATCAAGAAACTCATAGAGCTAAAGCTTTTGAATTGAATGCGAAACCTATCGATCCAAGAAGAGCTCATATGGCATTATCAAAGGTTTTAGAGCCAGGCACTATTTTAACGAATGATGCAGGAAGTGCGGCTGGTTTCATCTATGAATATCAGAGATTTGATCGTCCTCATAGTTTTATTTCTCCCCAAGATCTTGCTGCTATTGGAGTAGGCTATCCTCTTGGTCTTGGCGCAAAACTTGCATGTCCTGATAGGCCAGTTGTCACTATCAGTGGAGATGGAGCTTTCTTATGTAATGGTTCTGAGATTGAAACAGCCATTCGTGAAGGATTAAATACCGTTTGTATAGTCTTGAATAATTTTAATCTAGCTTCTGAAAGAGCTTATCAAAAACATTTTTATAATGAACGTTATGTCGCTGATCAAATTGGCAATCCTCGTTTTGATGAGTATGCACGTTCTTTTGGCGCCAAAGGATATCGAGTTGAGGACGCTCAAGATCTAGAAGATGTATTTACTGAGGCTTTAAAACAAGATTCTCCTGTTATTGTTGAAGTGGTTATAGATCAGGATATTTTTCCTGGACCAAGAAGAAAAGATGCAACAAAAAAATAATTTTATTTGAATTTTAAGTATGATCCGCTATCGATTTTTCAGATAGATGTATTCTTAAATATAAGAAGCATGCGATTATAGATACAAAAATACAGATTGGACCCGCGGTTTTTATTCCACCAATTGCGTAACCTAACCCCATGATAGAAGCACCTAGCATATGTCCTAACTGATTGCTAGTAGAGTAGAATCCAATTATAGAACCTTTGGCTTCAGGTGCGACATTAGTAAGAAAATTCATAACCATAGGTCGACTAGTTTGACTTAAAAACATTAAACAGAAACCACATATTGCAGTCATTATAAATGTGGTTTCTACAGTGAAAACGAATATCATTAAAAATCCCTGAATTAAGGCCATGAAAGAAATGTATTGAAAACAATTTTTAAGTGAACCGAATGGGCCTGCAAAAAGAGCTCCTGGAGTTGCTCCTAAAAGAATGTAGGGTAGTAATACTGAAATATCTTGAATTTGAAGTTTAAACTTTTCGATCAAAAGAAGGGAAATATATGTTAAAAAAACTGCTGTGATGAATCTTTCACAGATATTTCCACCAATAATATGCCATGTTTTTGAATTTTTTATCCAAGAAAACTGTTTTGAAATTGTATAATTTTTTTTCCCTCTTAAGTTTGGAAAAAGTAAAATTACGAAGAGAACAACGAAAGTAGATAAAATTCCTAAAGCAACAAATCCTCCTCTCCATCCAAAAAAAGACGTGATATATGCAACACTTGGGAGTCCTATGAACATACCGATTGCAATTCCTGCTGTTGCAAGTCCCATACCTATAACACGTTTTTTCCCTGAGAAGAGTTCTCCTAAAGTAGATATGCAAGTTGCGGGTACAGAACCACAGAATAATCCTGTTGCAAAACGAAGTAAGAGCAGTATTGTATAATTGTTTGTTAATAAAATGAAAAAATTAGACACTACGACTCCTATTAGACCAAAAAGAAGAACGCGTTTCCCCCCTAACCTATCAGTCATAATGCCAGCTATTGGGCCACCAATACCCCAACCAAGAAAAGTTATAGCGGCAAGTTGACTCAAATTTGAAATAGATTGATCTAGTTCTGAAGACATTTCTTCTAGAATCGGTCCTATAAGAAATCCAGTAGTATAAACTGTGAAAATTGATAGAAAGGAAATAAGAATTAGCATATGCCATCCAGTTTTATAGAAAGGAAAATAAATATTCCTATTCCCTAGATGATCTATTCGGGAATTCCCTTTCGGATTTTTCTTAAGATTCTGATGTAATTAATTTCTAGCAGGTTGAAAAATTGCTACAAGCATAGTGTCTGATTCACTAGTACAGTGATTACAGTGTCGGGTCCCTTTGGGCATAAAAATAAATTGTCCAGCTCCATATACTATTTCTCCGTCGTCAAGAGCATAGCGACCGCTTCCTGAGATACAAAAAATTACTTCGTCTTCTTCATGATGATGCCAATCATGCGTTTGTCCAGGTTGAATTCGTGAATAATATACATTCAAATCTACTCCGTCTGCTTCTTTTGAAATAATTCCTTTGTGAGTTGCACCTCCTGCCATACCTTCAGAATCTAATTTTGCCGGGTCTATCAGACGAGCTTTCCTATCATCTAAATTCATTTTTATTCCCTTTCTAATTTAAAATTTGGGATAAACTTTTAGTATATTACTAATACATATATTTTGGCGTAATACTATTTTTTTGTCACTCTTTAATTGTTGCTTTTATTTAGTTCTTGAAATTTATTAGAGTCTTTTTCTGTTTCTATATTACGTATTTCTGTATAATTTGATTTTTCCTTGAATTTTATGTTCAATGTGGTAGTGAATATGATTATAGTTTTTGATCTTCCTAGGAGTATGAAATGTATCTTCGTAAAGTTCTCTTTTTATTTTTTTCATTAAGTTTGATGTTTAGCCTTTCCATTTCAGATTTTGTAAATGCACAGACTAGTAAATCTGGTTCTATTGAAAAAAACTTATCTGGTTTTGATATTCCTGAAATCGCTACTTCTAATTTTCTTGGTTGGGACAAACGCGATTTTTCTAAAAGGATTTCTGGAAAAGAAACTATTATCAAGCAATTTCTTGATGAATGGGGATTTCAATTTGAGACTTTTTCTATCAACAAAGTCGTTTTTGCAATTAATCTGGACTTGGATGGAAAGTATCCTTTTGATGTTACTTTTTTGGATCAAAATTGTGATGGGGTATTTGAAACAAAGATTGAAGAAAAACCAGGAGAATCGGTTGATATGGGAATTCCAGAATGTGTTTTTAAATAGAAAATAGATCTATTCCTATATGTGGGATTTATAATGATAGATTTTGAAAAATATTTGGAAGCTTTGATCGTAGTCGACGTACAAAATGATTTTTGTCCTGGAGGTGCATTAGCCGTTGAAAATGGAGACAAAGTAATTTCGGGAATTAATAAATTACTTTCCATTGATAAATGGCTCCGTGTAGGTACTAGAGATTGGCATCCTGATAATCATATCTCCTTTCAAAAACATGGAGGGATGTGGCCCGAACATTGTGTAAGGGAATCTGTTGGATCGGAATTTCACCGTCTTCTGTATTCGCATTTTTTTCAAAAAGTAGTCTCGAAAGGGACAAAAGAAACGTTAGAGGCATACTCTGGATTTGAAGGCACTGAACTCTCAGAAATTTTGAGAGAATATGGAGTAAAAAAAATTTTTATCTGTGGTCTTGCTACTGATTATTGTGTTCGAGCGACTGCATTGGATGCGCGAAAGGAAGGCTTTGAAGTAGTTCTGATAAGTGATTGTGTGGAATCTGTTAATATCAAAGCAGGTGACGGAGACAAAGCTATTCAAGAAATGACAGAATTTGGATGTGCTGTGTTAAAATCTACTGATTTTAAATAAAAGTTTTAGATTTCTAGGGAGAAGATACTTGACGCTAATCAGAGTGCAAGTTCCTGCTAGTACCACAAATATTGGTCCTGGATTTGATACTATTGGTGTAGCTTTAAATCTTTACAATCGTATTGAATTAGATGAACTTCCTTGGGGCTTGTCGATTCAGGTTGAAGGGGAAGGCGCAGGAATCATTCCTAAAAATGAAACTAATATCTGTGTTGAGGCTGTAAAGGAAGTATACAAAAAAGCGAATCGACCGTTTAAGGGATTGTGGATGAAGCAAAGAAATCATATTCCCTTGTCTAGAGGTTTAGGCAGTAGTTCGGCAGCCCTAGTAGGCGGAATTGTTGCAGGGAATCTGTTGATTGGAGAGCCTCTCAATTTAGATGAATTGGTTCAAATAGCTGTGAAAATGGAAGGTCATCCGGATAATGTCGTTCCTGCTCTGATAGGTGGTTTTTGTGTTTCTGCTATCGGAAAAAGTGGACAAACAATTTACACAAGGGTTCCTGTTCAGGAAGATTACAGTTGGGTTATCCTTGTTCCGGATTTTGAGGTAAATACTTCCGAAGCAAGAAAAAAACTGCCGTCAAAAGTGACTCTTGCTGATGCCACATTTAATGTCCAAAGAGTTGCTATGCTTCTGGCTGCTTTTTCCTCAGGAAGAAATGACTTATTTTCAGAGGGAATGGAAGACCGACTTCATCAACCCTACCGGAAAGAACTTATGGGTCCTTTAGAAGAGGTATTTGAAGCTGGTCGAGATGCTGGCGCTCTTGGAGTTTGTATTAGTGGTGCTGGACCATGTGTTTTAGCTATTTGTAAAGATGATCCAAAACAAATAGGAATTGCAATGCAAAAAATATATATTGAGCATGGAATTAATTCCAGGATTCACGTTCTTCGTTCTGATCCCCTAGGAGCCCATCCTATTTTGTCCTTTTCAGAAAGTTTTTCTATTTAGTTTTTTTCTTTATAAATTTGAATCCTTTCCAAAAGATATAAAAAACGATAATAAGTACAACGAAAAAGATGATTTTTTGAACCGAACTAAGAATGTCTAGAGCATATTCAATATGACTTCCAAAATAAAATGATAAATAAAAGAGAAGTGGAACGCTTATAATTGCAGCAGTTAGATCCATGATGAAGAAATTTTTGAATGGAAATCTAGTTATTCCAGCTACCAGAAAAAGGGGTGCTCGCAATCCCATAAGGAAACGACCGAAAAAAACTGCTTTTTTGCCGTGAGTAGCAAACAAACGTTTTGATTTTTCTAGTCTTTCATTAGTAGCAATTTTTTTAAAAAAACGAAATTGCAAAATTGTTTCCCCATAATAATAGCCAATACCATAAATTATTAAATCTCCTACAAGAATTCCAATTAAATTAACGATAAGGGCTGTAATTGGTTCGATAGTTCCAAGGTAAGAAAGATAACCAGACGTGAAGATAATAATATCTTCTGGTAAAGGTAAACCTAGGCCGCAAAGAAGTAGAATAAAAAAAATACCAAAATACGTGAATTCAGAAATGTAATTAATAAAAAAAGGGAACATAATATTTCATCTATCGCTGGATCAAATGTTTCCTAGTACTGGGCGATAAAAATTATTTAGGTCCTACACATTCAAGCATATTTCCATCAGGGTCTGCAAAGAATACAATGAAGCGTCCAGGAATAACTTCTGTCACCTCTCCTTGAATATTTACTCCTGCATTCTTAAGATGATTATACGTTTCTTCTACACTATCAACCGTAAATGTAATATAACGAAAACCAGTGGAAGCATCTACTTTTCCGCCACCATTATTAGGACTAGAATCTGCTTGTGCCACTTTTAGTTGAACCTCACCTGCTTGAAAAGCCTTAAACTGGAAACGTCCTGATGCACATCCTGCTTGTATGGCTTTGTCGGCGGTAATTTCAACTTCACGAACTACAGGGAGACCCAAAATTTCTCCGTAAAAATGAGAAGCTTTTTCTAGATCTTGAACAACGATTCCTATATCTATGGAATCTTTTACCATATTTATTAATGCCATTGTAAATTTTACTCCCAGATAGTTTTCTATTTTCTCTAGTTAAATTAATTGAAAGGATATCATCTTATTATAGATTTAAAAAATAATACTGAAAGTTAATTT
>CAYWAX010000056.1:0-11744 GCA_964456425.1 uncultured Nitrospinaceae bacterium
CACGATAAGGAGAATTGACAGACGACTCAAAGGAATGATTTGCGTCACATTTCCCAATTTCATTGCAGACCAAAAACATAGTATAGCAAGAGACTGCGAAAGAGCCCCAAACAATATTACGATAAATCCTTTTTTGTCCCACTCTTTCAAGCTCGATGCTTTTCGAAAGGGAATCATAAAAAGAAATATACTAAAGCAGGTTGTATTCGATATTGCCATGCCAAAAGTTGAAGAAGGAATAAAAGAAAATGCCGTTTTGCCGCTTAAATGAGAAAAGGAATACATCAGAGCAGAAAGAGCTGGTACAAGATAATAATAGATCGGAATCTTTTTCTTCCCAACGTTTTTCCCATCATAAACAATCAGCATAGAACTCAACATTATGAATCCTGTACCTATGGCTTTCAAAATGGTCATATCCTCCCCTAGCACAAAGACAGCCAAAAGAGCTGACCAAATCAGTACAGTCTGCGCTACAATCGTGGAACGGGCTAACCCTGTAAGTTTAATACCAATCAGATTAATGTACCGTCCAGCAAAAGGACCAAAAAGTCCTACAGCCATGAAGAAAAAAATACCTTCCCATGGAAATGCAACTGGAACTATATCCAGAGAATAAAAAAGCCAACCAAAAGTGGCAGTCACAATTGCCAAAATAAAATTGGCAAACAATGCGCTCATTCTGTCTACGATATATCGCTGTGACAATCTCGTAAAAGAGACAAAAATTGCAGAGAGGAGAGCAAGAATATTTGGATGCAAGAAATCTAGCAACATAAATTCTATCTACTTTCCATAGACAACGCCGTAAGCGCCAGCCAAAGCTAATACAGCCCCAACAAAAATTCGATACGTAAGTTTTTCCTCATCCCTAAAGAAAAACCAGGTCATAAAGACGATAAGAAGTATCGATAGACGACTCAAAGGAATAACTTGAGTCATATTTCCTAATTTCATTGCAGACCAAAAACAAAGTATCGCAAGGGACTGTGTAACCGAACCAAGCAATATAAAGATAATACTTTTCTTGCTTCCTTTCTTCAAAACAGTACCCTTACGAAATGGAAGCATTACAAGAAGAATACTCAAACAAGTTGTATTGGATATTGCCATTCCAAAAGTAGAAGATGGGATAAATGTAAATGCGGTTTTGCCGATTAAGTGTGAAAAAGCATACATTAAAGCAGATAGGGCAGGAACAAGATAATAATAGATCGGAATCTTCTGTTTTTCTGTGGAATTTCTATCATAAACGACTAGCATGGAACTCAACATAATCAATCCTGTGCCTATGACATTTAGAATAGTCATTCCTTCCCCAAGTACAAAAACCGCAAACAGAGCAGACCAAACAAGTACGGTCTGCGCTACAATCGTAGAACGAGCCAACCCTGTAAGTTTAATGGCGATAAGGTAGATGTAACGACCTGCGAAAGGACTAAAGAAACCTACGGCCATAAACAAAAAAATACCTTCCCAAGGAAATGAAAGCGGAACGATATCTAAAGAATAAAAAAGCCAACCAAAAATACCAGTAATGATGGCAAAGATAAGATTAATCCAGAACTCGCTAACTCTATCTAATGCATAACGCTGAGTTAACCTCGTGCAAGATACAAATACTGCAGAAAGGAGAGCGAGTATATTCGGATGAAAAAAATCTAATAGCATAAAATTTGTTTTACTTTCTTAGAAATAATTAACATATTTATAGAATCTTGATTTCTATTAGAAACAAAATTCTACTTTCCATACACAACACCATAAGCACCTACCAGCGCTAAAACGGCTCCAAGGAAAACTCTATAGGTAAGTTTTTCCTGCTCTCTAAAGAAATACCAAGTCATGAAAACAATCAAAAGAAGAGATAAGCGACTCAATGGAATAATTTGCGTAATATTTCCAGATTTCATCGCAGACCAAAAACATAAAATTCCAAAAGACTGCGAGACAGCACCGAAAAGAAGCATAAAGAAACCTTTTTTGTCCCACTCTTTCAATCTGCCTGTCTGATGAAATGGAATCATGAAAATCAATAAACTTAAGGAAGTGGAGTTAGATATAGCCATTCCAAAAGAAGATGAGTCAATCATAGAAAAAGCAATTTTTCCCGTTAGATGCGCAAAAGCATACATAAGTGCAGAAAGTGCAGGAACAAGATAATAATAAACCGGAATTCTTCTTTTTCCTGATGACTTTCCATCATAGACTATCATCATGGAACTAAACATAATTAGCCCAGTTCCTAGTCCAATAGGCAATGTCATTTCTTCTCCAAGACCAAACACTGCAAATAAGGCGGACCATATCAATACTGTTTGAGCAACAATAGCCGCCCTAGCTAGTCCAGTAAGGCTAAGAGCAAGAAGATTACAATAACGTCCTGCAAAAGCTCCAAAAAAACCCACTGCCATAAACCATAAAACCCCTTCATATGTAATATTTAACGCTGGGATATCAACAGAATAAAAAATCCACCCAAAAAGTGCAGTAACAATCGCCATGACCAAATTTGCAAAAAGAGCACTCATTCTCACTACTGCATAGCGCTGTGCCACTCTTGCAAATGAAATAAACGTTGCAGAAAGAAGCGCAAGAATATTAGGGTGCAGAAAGTCCAGTAACATGATATCCAATCTTGTGAACGAAGTTATTTTTTTTATCGTATAAATGCTTTAGAATATAAATACCTAATAAATGAAAGAAAAATAAATGACAAAAGTATTGCTCACTTCTTTCTTACTAATACTTATCTGTTCAACATACGGATTTTCTGAATCTAGAGTTGAGGAACGTGACTCTAAAATAGCACTAAGAGCATATAAAGCAGGCGATTATACAACTGCCCTTAAAAAATGGCGAACGCTTTCTGAAAAAGGAAATTCTGAGGCCCAATATCGATTATGTACGGTTTACCGGAGAGCACATGGAGTCAAAAAAAACATTAAAAAAGCTTTTGAATATTGTATTAAATCATCAAAACAAGGACATGTTCTCGCTCAAGTAAGGCTAGGACTCATGTATAAAAAAGGTGAAGGAATAAAAAAGAATCTCACCCTTGCTCTTATGTGGCTTGATGTTGCCAGCAATAAAAAAAATAGCTTTGCAATAAAAATGAGAAAAAAAATAAAGAAAAAAATGAAACCTTCTGACATTCAAAAATCTTTAGAATTATCTTCCAAATGGAAAAGAAAAAATAACAAGTTATCCTGTGACAAATTATAATAATGGAGCCGGGCAATGAATTTTGAACAAATAGAATACTTTCTTAAAGCAAACCATAGAGGCGTGATTACCACAAAACAAAAAAATGGAGCTTCACATTCTAGTATTATTGTTTGCGGAGCATTTGAAGGACAAGCAGCATTTGTTGCAGTAAGGGGAAAATCAGCAAAAGTTCGGAATTTAAGACATGACTCTGACTGTTCCCTTCTAGTAGTCACGAATGACTGGAGAGAGTGGATAAACATAGAGGGAAAAGCGGAACTGTTTGACTACCACAACTCAGACCCTGAACATATCAGAATACTCTTGAGAAAACTATTCAACGTCTGCGGCGATGCAGAACATCCAGACTGGGAAGAATACGACAGAGCAATGGTCAAACAAGATGCAGTTGCGATATTAATTAAACCGGAAAAAATCTATGGACTTATCCGATAAAGAATTATGCATCTACCACTGCGACAACTTTAATCTCTATTAAACACCTTGGATCTGTAGCAGTCCTCACAATCTGCACTGTTGTAGAAGAAGGTCGATGATCTCCAAAAAACTCTCTTCTGACTTTTCTCATTTCTTCTTGTGTCGTCATGTCCCTTAAAAACCAAACTGTATCGACAACATCACTCATAGAGCCTCCTACTGACTCTAGACTTTTCTTTACTTTTTCTAAAGCTGCACGAGTTTGCCCTTCCATATCTTGGGGCATCTTATCAAATTCTTCTGCTACATGTGGATGACTGTGATACGCAGGTGCTGCAGTTACTCCAGACAGAAAAATCATTTTACCACCTGTCACTGAAATCCCCGCAGGATAATGGTTCAGTTCAACAGGAGCATCGTCCCAATCTACAATTTCCATATGCTTATTCGTCATCATATTTCTCCATAAGAATAATTAATTGGCTTAGGATTCATCTTTTTTCTCAGCATCATGATTTTCTCTCCAGCCTTTACGTACAGCGGAGAAGTCTCTAGCTTCGCCATAGCGAACTCTGTAAAGAACCGACCGTTTACTACCATTCTCATATTCGTGTACTTCTCCGCGAGGATGTACCACAAAATCACCAGGAGCCATATCTACCACTTTGTCATCAGTTGTCATTTTGCCACCACCTTTTACGCAAAAATAAATTTCAGTCAGGTATGGATGCGCGTGAATTGGACTAGTTTGTCCAGGCTCCCAACAAGCCACTGTCACATCCCCTTCTTCAAATTGACCTACAATATTCGCGACATGATGATCATCATCATATTTCTCTTCATTTTCAATTTTAAAATTCAACATAGATTTCCCCTTCTCATTAAAAAGAATTTATATTTTTCGAATCGAAACCTTTTTATTTGGGTCTTCATAAACAATTAAAGTAAAGAAAATCACAACAATCATTCCAATTACAATAGTCATAAACGGAAAGAGATAACTTCCCGTGAAATCAAAAACAAAACCTGCAAATGGAGGTCCAAGTACTCCACCTAAACCAAAAAAAACTTCGAGAAATCCCATAGTTGAACCAAGTGAATTCCCCTTGAAAGAATCTGCTGCCATTGCAGAATAACAAGATGTCATTCCACCAAGTCCAATACCAAAAATCAGTATATACAAGAACGCAAGATAGAAGGAGTTTCCAACAAAAGCAAAACACATCAAAACCAGTATTCCTATCCCTGTAAGGAATGCAGACAAAGATTGTGCATTAGGTCTACCTATATAATCACTACACCAACCCATCAAAATACTCCCTGCTATCCTGACAAAACCGACAGAACCAAAAATTAATGCAGAAGCAGAACTAGAAAATTTAACATCGGTAAGATATAGGTGAAGTTGGCTAAATATCATATTATTATTCAACCCAATTAAAAATACTGTTATAGCAAGAACCCAAAAGTTTCTATCATTTTTAAGTTTTTTGTATATTTCTAAAAAACTTAAATTTTCTTTTTTACCCTTCTCACTACCTTCGGCTTTAGAATCATCTCGAGATTCTTGTCCGTCAATATTTTGTCCAACGTCTTCAGGGTCGTTATAAAGAAAAAAATACACAATTGGAAAAAGAAAAAAAAGAACTGAAGTACCTAAAATCAAATATGTCCATCTCCAACCAAAAATAGAAATCGAATATTCAATCAAAGGAATCAGCAACAACATACCTATTCCACTTCCTGAAAGTGCAATACCTGTTGCTATGCCTCTTTTCTTATTGAACCATTTTGGAATTAAAGCACTATAAATTGGAAACCCACTCATTGCTATCCCTAATCCAACCAAAAGAGAGGGGAAAACAAAAACATGCCATAATTCCGAAATCAAAGAACTAAGAAGCATGCCAACACCATAAAAAATCGGTCCCCAAAGTAAAACAAACCTAGGACCTTTGGTATCGAATAACCTTCCTGTAAAAGGACAAGTAATCGCATAGGTACCTAACATGATGGCATAAGCAGATCCTAATACTCCTCTTCCCCAACCAAACTCTTCAATAAGAGAAGTTTGAAAAATAGAAAAAGAGAAACGCACAGCAACTGAATAGGCCATGCAGAAAAAAATCAAGGAAACTATTGTCCAACCATAGAAGAAAAGAATTTTTTTCATGATGCCCAAAAAGAAATTGAATAATTGAAATTAAATGAATATGACTATTATGTGTAATGAATTCTATTTTGTATAATCTGATATAATTTTAATTAAAGTAGCTAAAAAACTTTCAAACTTTTTTTATTTAACTTTTGACAAAGTAAAAATGATGGAGAAAAAAATGAATGAATTTGAAAACATCCATGAAAAAACGAACGATCTTGTTACTGAAACAGGAAAAGGACAACATCTTTTCCATATGAAAGAAATGGAAGCCTATAAAATAGGACCTCATTATTCGACTTCGGAAGGTGCTGCTGTCAGAGGCGTAAATGTACAAATTGTGTATGTTAATAAGCCCAAAGGAACTGGCTCCAGACTTCATACTCACCCAAATGAACAATTCAATTTTGTCATTAAGGGAAAATTAAAATATAAAGTAAATAACGAGGAAGGTATTGCTGGACCCGGTGATCTAATTCATATTCCTGCAAACGCTGAGCACTATTGTGTAACTACAGAAGAAGAAGATGCTATTTATCTTGCCTCAAAAGATACAACTTACTTCATAGCTGGTGACGCAACTGATGGAGAAAAAAGCGGTGCCTTTTACGAAGAAGGATATCAACCAGAATAAGACTAAGATTCTTTTGGGGAATCCCAATCTTCTGTAGAACCAAAAGCTGCAATCACAAGTGATCGACATCTATCTCCGGGGGGATTTCCCTCGGGCTGGATGTTTGTACAATAACCGAAAGCTCGATTATTTTCCCTATCACAAAATGTATAAGCACCTCCCGAACCCGCATGACCAAATGCCTTCATATTTGCCCCCATAGGTAGCATAGGGGGAGAATTATGTAGAAAACCTAATCCGAAACGCCTAGGGCGATCGGTCATAGCGCAAATTCCTTCCCATTGCACGGGAGACAAAGCTTCTACTGTTTCAGGCTTTAGAATTCTCACTCCATCTAATTCACCATTATTTGCAAGCATCGCATATACCCTTGCTATACCTCTTGCATTTCCATGACCACCAGAAGAAGGATTTAAGCCAACTCTATTCTCATGAGCATTTGTAAGATCGATATTTTTAGGTCTGCTTTTCCATGATCTATTTAAATTCGATCCTTCTTTTTCTGCCATCTCCCAAAATTTATTTTCTAGATTTCTGTGCATAGGCGCTACCAGAGCAAGTTCACGGCCAGTCAATCTAATATTGTATTCTGCACCCAAAGGTCCCGTAATTTCTTCTCTAATAAACTGATCAACAGTTTTTCCAGTTACACGTCTTACTATCTCGCAATGAATAAATCCAAAATTTATAGAATTATACCCTGCTCTAGTTCCAGGCTCCCAAGCTGGCTCCTGCAATTCAATCGCATTAATTTGCGCAGGATATCTAAAAAAATCTCCTTCTTTCGCATTATCACAAAAGATTACTCCACACTGATGACTTATCGTCTGCCTTAATATAATTTCCTCTTTTCCTGCCTGACCAAATTCAGGCCAATAATCAGAAACAGGAGAGTCCAGAGAAACGAGGCCTCTATCAACCAAAACATGGACACATAATGCAGACATACTTTTTGCAATAGAAGACATCAGCGTGATCGTATCTTCTGTCCAGGGTTGAGTTCCTCCTTCATCGCGATAGCCTCCCCACAAATCAACCATTTTCTTTCCGTCTTCATAAATACAGACTGCAGACCCGATTTCATTTCTGGTTGCAAAGTTTTCGTAGAACTCCTCCTTAACAGAAGAGAATTTTGGATCACAGAATCCTTCAATATGTATTTCGAGATCTGACATAAAAACTCCTCCGTTGAAAGTTTCCAAACTAAAAAATGTTTTGACTTGTATTTATCACAAAATTAGCAATAGGATAACTTATACTCTTAGCACTAGTGAAGTTTCATTTAAATTTTTCTCAAGAAAGTCCTTAATGAATAACAGAAAATATATTTTCACAGCAAACGAATACGCTGTCATTGTATATTGTTTCCTTTTGTTATCTGCTACTTCTTTTTTAAATTTCAATTTTGGAATTTTCATCAAACCACTAGAAAGTGAATTTCAATGGTCCAGAACTAGCATTTCTTCTGCATACTCTATTTATATGATAATTGGATCTTTTGCTGCAATTCTTACTGGAGAGTTATCCGATAGATATGGAGCACAAAAAATTATTCTTATAGGAATGCTCCTTAGTGGGCTATCTCTTTTTCTTGCCTCAACTTTACATTCCATTTGGGAATTTTATTTTTATATCGGAGTACTAGCGGGATTAAGTAGAAGCGCTTTAAATACTCCAATCTTCGCATATATACAAAAGACTTTTGATTACAAACGTGGTTTAGCAACAGGCATTGCAGGTTCAGGTGGAGGACTAGGTATTCTAGTCATTACACCAGTCGTCGGATATTTAATTATTCACTATGGATGGAGGCCTTCTTATGTTGTTCTCTCCTCCGTTTTCTTTATTCTCTCAATACCTACTCTTGTCTTCATTTTTCTCAGCAGAAAAAATCAGGAATCTTTGGATACGCAAGAATCAACTCCGGAAGAAAACGTTTTAAGTGAATCAACGCAAGGAATGAAAGTGATTATGAAACACAGATCTTTTTGGTCTATCTTGGGCAGTCATAGTTGTGATTGCATCTGTCACTCAGTGATAATAGTTCACCTCGTTCCTTTTGCTATTGAATCTGGAGTGCCTAGACTTGAAGCAGCAACTCTTCTTGGGATGATTGGGCTTGGTGCACTTATAGGCAGAATTGCCGCAGGTATTATCTCCGATCGCATAGGGGCTAAATGGGCGCTTTTCATTTCACTTACTTGCCAGACCCTTCCGGTTCCTCTACTGCTTTTCAATCCAAATTTTACTTCGTTGCTATTTGTAGCTTCTCTTGTAGGGTTAGGATTAGGTGGACACGGAACCATGTATCCGATTGTCACCCGTGATTACTATGGCAAGAAAAGAGTCGGTATCTTATTTGGAACTTTTGCAACTGGCGCAAGTTTAGGCATGGCTACTGGTAGTTTTCTCGGAGGAGTCATACACGATTTAACAGGAACTTATCACGCAGCATTCCTTTTCAGTTTCATCTTTGGCGCTTGTTCTCTACTCTTAGTTTGGCTCTATCCAGAGAAAAACAAACTTAAGCCCGCTAAAAAAGAAAAAACAGAATTTGCTCTAAACACTTAATCAGCTTTTTCATCTATCGCATCAAATGCCTTTTTAGCTGCACGAAGGCCCTGATTTGTTTTTGAAAGTCCAATGTAAGGACTACATTGCGTAATTGCTTCTAAAATCTCATCTCTATTTAATCCTGCGTTCAAAGCACTACGAACATGCCACTCCAGTTCATTATCACATTGATTCGTTGTTGAGGCTGCAATTACAATCAACTCTCTTGTTCGCAAATCAAGAATTGACTGATTCCACACCATACCAAAACAATATTCAAAAATTACCTGGTTATGCGCAGGTGAGATAGTGTAGAAACCATCATTCCCTTGCCCTCCAGTCCCATAAATTCCAATTTTTTGCCGGACTTCGATAGCCTTGTCCATTCTTTTCTTCACATCAGGATTGAGATCTACTTCCGAAAGTATTCTATCCCCTGACTTCTCAGCTTCAAGTTCATCTTCAGAAAGATTCGAATTGTCATTTTCCTTATCATATTTAGTGATCCCTACTTTCTTGAAGGCTTTTAACATAGACCTAAAAGCATGATTAGTCTTTGGAAGACCAATATAGGGACTTAATTGTGCTATCACTTCTATAACCTCTTCTGGTTTCAATCCCAAATTTAGAGCACTCTGCACATGCCATTCTACTTCTTCGTCTAATTGCTGAGTGGCAAGGGCAGTAATAACTATTATTTCTTTTTCTTTCAAAGTGAGATGAGGCTGTCCCCATACCATACCAAAACAATATTCAAAAATTACTTGAGCATGCAATGGAGAGAAATTCCATGCACCACGACCAGTTTGCCCTCCTTTCCCATATATCCCCATGGACTTACGAATATTAACAGCTTTATCAATCCTTTCTTTTACATTTGGATCTGAATCAACAAAAGGAAGTATCTGATCTTTACTCTCATCCATTTATTTATCTCCTTATAATAGGGAAAACTAAAACGAACTAACTCCAATTAATACTATACCTAATACTATCAAAATCGTTCCTATATATGACCAAATTGTAACGTGCTCCATTTTACGCAGGAAAACGCTACTTAGGAAAAGGGCAAAAAATGATGATGAGGCAAATAGTGGAACTACTATGGTTACATCCCCATAGTTTGTAGCTGTCCACCTACAAACAAATGCCATAAGGTTAACAAGTCCGCAAAGTCCATAGGCAATCCAAGCCTTTCTTGAATTGAAGACAGGCTTGATATTTTTTGGCAAGAAAAAAGATAACACTAAAAGAGTCAACATTGCAGACCCATAGGTCACCGTTCCGCCAAATATTGGCTCTGGCAAAACATTTAAACTCATCTTTCGAAAAATATTTGCTATGGATAAAGACAGAATTGTAAAAAAAGGAAGCCATAAATAGCGTGGTTTCCAATCTGGAAAATTTTCTCTTTTAAAAGTGATTACAAGACAACCTACAAAAACAGAAATAGTGGCAATCCAGATATAAAGATTTGGTCTTTCACCCAAAATCTCAAAAGCAAACACTGCGCTGAATAGGGGAATACTTGCAAGAAGTGGTGACGTAATGGCAACACCAATTTTATGCAAAGACATAAACAAAAAAAATCTACCTAAGCCAGTTCCAAAAATTCCAGTAGCGATGAAATACCCTATTGCTTTTAAATTAAACCATTCTGGTTCCCACGTAAGAAATGAGATCAAAATTAATATTGGAAAATTAACAAAGATTCCTATTAATGCACCAGTTAACGCGTTTCCGTACTCCCTGCCCTTTCTAACTAAAACCTGAAAAGATGCAGTGAAGACTGCCGTAACCAAAGCAAAAATAAATGCCAACTGTACATTTTCCATATTTCTCCACATACTCTCATCGTGAATCTTTTTTGAGTATTCAAAGACTTTCATGCAAAAATGAAAGTCAATCCCTAAAAATACAAACTTAAAAATACTTCAGAATATATTTGCCCATTAAACTAGAAGACTAGAACGAACTTATCCCTATCAAAACGACTCCTAAAACTATCAAGATCGTTCCAAGATAACTCCATTTAGTTACCTTCTCCATATCACGAAGAAAAAAACTACTAAGAAAAAGTGCAAAGATCGAAGATGAAGCAAATAAAGGAATAACTACAGTTAGATCTCCATATTTAGTTGCTATCCATCTACAGATGAAAGCAAGCATATTAATAAACCCACAAAAACCCCAAAAAACCCACCCTTTTTTCACTTTAAAATTTGGTTTCATATTTGATGGAAGAAAAAAAGACAACAAAAGAAGGCTAGACATTGCGGAAATATATGTAATTGTCCCTCCAAAAATCGGGGCAGGCAAAACATTCAAACTATGTTTACGTAAAACATTTCCTACAGAAAAAGAAAGAACAGCCAAAATTGGAAGCCATAAGTAACGAGGTTTCCAACCAGGAAATTCTTCTCTTTTAAATGTAATTACAAGACAGCCAAAAAAGACAGAAAAGGTAGCTACCCAAACATAAATATCTGGTCTCTCCCCCAAGAGTTCAAATGCTAAAGCAGCACTAAATAGAGGAGTACAAGAAAGCAGAGGAGATGTAATAGCTACACCAATTTTATGCAGAGACATAAATAGAAAGAATCTACCCAACCCAGGACCAAAAATACCAGTAGCAGCGAAAATCATTATAGCTTTTGCATTAAACCATTCTGGCTCCCATGTAACATAAGAAAGAGCAACCATGATTGGAAAATTTACTATTATCCCAATCAAAACTCCCGTTAGCGCGTTACC
>CAYWAX010000057.1:0-11735 GCA_964456425.1 uncultured Nitrospinaceae bacterium
CATGTCACCTGAAGATAAGTTAGATAATCAAGATAAGGTAGAAGAGACGAGTGCTCCTACTGAAGAGGTGGCTGCAGATCAGGTAGAAGTGGCGAGTGCACCTGCTGAAGAATCTAAAAAGAAGTGGTACGTAGTACATACTTACTCTGGTTTTGAGAATAAAGTTAAGATAGGCGTAGAAGAGCGTTTTAAAGATTCAAATCTAGAATTTAAGCTTGGTGAAATTGTTGTCCCAAATGAACAGGTTGTAGAGGTTAAAAATAAAGGACAACGCATATCTAATAGAAAACTTTTTCCTGGGTATGTATTAATAGAAATGGAATGTGACGAAGAAACTTGGTACTTAGTGAAGAACACCCCTAAAGTTACTGGTTTCTTAGGTGGTAATAATCCATCTAGTATTAGTAATTCTGAGGTTGATAAAATCATCAAACAAACTAAAGGTGAAGTTGAGAAACCTAAACCTAAATTTGATTTTCAAAAAGGAGAAAGTGTACGCGTAATCGAAGGTCCATTTATCAACTTTACTGGGACTATTGATGAAGTACATCCAGATCGTGGAAAGTTGAAAGTTATGGTTAGTATTTTTGGTAGGACTACCCCTGTAGAACTTGAGATTTTGCAAGTTGAAAAGGGATAATAAATATTTTATTTATAAGAAACTTTGAGGTTTAAATGGCTAAAGAAGTCGAAAATATAGTTAAACTCCAAGTACCTGCAGGTCAGGCTAATCCATCGCCCCCAGTGGGTCCAGCACTTGGTCAGGTTGGCGTGAATATAATGGAATTTTGTAAAGCTTTTAATGCGCAAACTCAAGGACAAGAAGGTACAATCATTCCTGTTGTGATTTCAGTTTATGCAGATAAAAGTTTTACCTTTATAATGAAAAGCCCACCTGCATCTATGCTTCTGAAAAAAGCAGTTGGTTTAGCAAAAGGTTCTGGTGAAAGCGGTAGGGAGTCTGTAGGTACTGTAACTCGTAAGCAGTTGGAAGAGATTGCTGAAATTAAGAAAGAAGATTTAAGTAGTGTTGATTTAGACGGGGCAGTCAAAATTATTGAAGGTACTGCAAGAAGTATGGGTATACATATAGAGGGTACTGATATTCCTGCTAATATTAATGTAGTTCAAAGTACGGATGAAAATACAGACTCTCCAGAAGATGAAATAGCTGAAGATTCAGATTCGCCTTTAGATGAATCTGTTGAAGAAAAAGTAGACTAATAACTCTTTAACTCAATTTTGACGGTTTAGAAATATTTAGATATTGGAGATAAGTTATATGTCAAAGCACGGAAAATCATACGTGAAAGCGCAAGAAAAAATTGACGAATCTAAGGAATACGATTTATCAGACGCAATTGGCCTGATTAAAGAGGTTTCTTACGCGAAATTTGATGAATCTATTGAAGTTTCTGTTAAATTAGGTGTTGATCCCAAGCATGCAGATCAAATGGTACGTGGAAGTGTTGTTCTTCCCCATGGGATTGGAAAAACTCAAAGAGTTGTAGTTTTTGCAAAAGGTGAAAAAGTATCTGAAGCAAGAGATGCAGGAGCAGATGACGTAGGTGCAGATGATCTTGCCGAAAAAATACAATCTGGATGGATGGAATTTGATAGAGTTGTTGCGACTCCAGACGTTATGAATATAGTTGGAAAACTTGGTCGTGTTCTTGGTCCCAGAGGACTTATGCCTAATCCTAAATCTGGATCTGTATCATTTGATGTTGGTAGAATGGTAAAGGAGATTAAGGCAGGCAAGGTTGAATATAGAGTAGATAAAGAAGCTAATATTCATGCTTTAGTTGGAAAAATTAGTTTTGAAGCAGATGCCTTAGTTGAAAATATTTCAGTGCTAACTGATACTTTAGTTAGAGCAAAGCCTGCTTCTAGCAAAGGAATTTATTTTAAAGCTCTAACTGTTTCTAGCACCATGGGCCCAGGTGTAAAAATTGATCACCAAGCCCTATTAGCAGAAATCCAGTAAGGGAGGAATTTTATTATGTCAGCAGAAGTTTCAATGAAGGGTAGATTTAGTCAGGGTAAAGGACCTAGAGAAGATAAGGTTGAAATTATTGATTCCCTTAAGAAACAATTTGAAGGAAGTTCTTCAGTTTTTCTTTTTGATTATAAAGGATTAAATGTTTCTCAGATGGCAATGCTTCGTCGTCGAACAAGAGAAAATGGTATTACAATAACTGTAGCAAAGAATAGATTTGTTGCAATAGCCGTTTCTGGAACTGAACATGAATGCCTAACAGAACGTTTAGGTGGTCAAATTTCGATAGCGACTACGGAGTCAGATCCCACTGTTCCGGCAAAAATACTTAAGACATTCATTAGTGAAGTTGACTGCGGAAAAATTATTGGGGGATATCTTGAGGGTGATTTTATTGAATCAGATAAGGTTGAGGAACTTGCTGAATTGCCTCCAAGAGACGTTCTCCTTGGAAAAATGCTTGGGAGCTTACAGTCTCCAACATCCGGTTTGGTTCGTGTTTTCGGAGGCTTGATAAATAAATTTCTTTTTGCTCTCAATGCGATTGCAAAAGATAAGAACGATATGTAGTATTACCCACTTGGATTAAATTATATTTTTTAAATTTTTTTAAATTTGTTTATTAATTAAACCTAAAGTAGGAAAGGGAAAAAGGTGGCTACAAAAGAAGACGTTATTTCCTTTATTGAAAGTATGTCAGTTTTAGAGTTAAGTGAGTTTGTTAAAGAACTAGAAGAAAAATTTGGTGTTTCTGCAGCTGCTCCAGTTATGGTTGGGGGTGCAATGCCCGCTGGAGGAGAAACTGGTGGTGCTGCCGAAGAGAAGACGGAATTTACTGTTACTCTTAATTCTTTCGGTAGTGAGAAAATAAAAGTTATTAAGGTAGTTCGTGAAATTACTAGCCTAGGTCTTAAAGAAGCAAAAGAACTAGTCGAAGGTGCTCCCAAACCCATTAGTGAGGGTGTTAGTAAGGAAGATGCCGATTCTGCAGCTGAAAAGTTGAAGGAAGCTGGTGCGGAGGTAGAAGTAACCTAATCCTCTATTGGTATTTTTCCTAACTGTTCGTTGTGCGTAGTAGGCATTTATTCTTCGTACGATTCTTAGAATTATACTAATGGGGTGTTATATATGAGTTTAAAAAATGGAACAAAACCGACTGGTGTTCGTGAGAGTTTTTCGCAAATACCGCCGGCTATAGATATACCAAATCTTATTGAAGTTCAAGTTTCCTCATACGAGCGTTTTTTACAGAGATCTTGTCTGCCTACTGAGAGACGTGATGAAGGTCTTGAAGGCGTATTCAGAAGCGTTTTCCCAATTCAAAACAATGCTGGAACGGTTGAGTTAGAGTATCTAGGTTATGAAGTTGGAACCTGGGAATCTAATGGTGAAGAGGTTACTGGAATTCTAGGAGGAGAGAGTGTTATAGATGAAGATGGAAATCCTCTTCATCTACGACAAGAACAAGGACCTGAGGAATGTCGACAAAGAGGTTTGAGTTTTGTCTCCCCTTTGAAAGTTATGTTAAGACTGTCAATTTTCGAGAAAGATGAAAATACCAAAGAAAAAGTAGCTAGAAAAAGAATGGATACAAAAGTTTATTTAGGTGATGTTCCACTAATGACCGATAATGGAACTTTTATTATAAATGGCACCGAGCGGGTAGTAGTAAGTCAAATGCACCGTTCACCTGGAGTATTTTTTAGTTCCGATGATTCTAAACCTTCTTCTTCTTTATTTACTGCTCGATTGATACCTTATCGAGGAAGTTGGGTTGATTTTGAATTTGATGCAAAAGAGTTGCTCTATGTTCGTATTGACAGAAGAAGAAAGATGCCAGTTACCGCACTTTTAAGAGCTTTTGGTATGAGTAAAGATGATATCCTAAACTCATTTTATGAAAATGAAGAGATTTTTTTAGATAAAGAAAATGGTTTTTTCTATAAAAAGCTTTCAGATCGCATGATTAATCAGAGGGTTTTAGAAGATCTGATTGTCCCATCAACAGGCGAGGTAATTTTAAAAGCTGGAAGGAAGTTTAATAGACAAGTATTACGTAAACTGAGTGAGTCTAAAGTTGATGTCCTTAAAATGAATGATGACGAAGTTATCGATGGAATCCTTGGGAAGCCAATAGTTGATCCAGAAACAAATGAGGTTATATTTGATACTAATGAAGAAGTTACTCAGGAAGTTCTGGATATTGTTAGAGATAAGTCAATAAAGAGTTTTTCTTTACTCTTTGTTTCTGGGGTAGGTACAGATAGAGTGATTAGAGATACGTTAACTTCTGATAAATGTGAAGATGTTTCTGATGCACTAGTAGAAATATATAAAAGACTTCGACCTGGAGATCCTCCAACTAAAGAAACAGCACGAGGTCTTTTTGAAAATATATTTTTTAACTCTAAACGTTATGATTTGTCTGATATTGGTAGGCTTAAGTTAAATACAAAGTTAGGTTTAAATCTTCCTCTTGAACAAAGAACTCTCACTTTAGATGATGTGATAGCAACAGTGAGGTATATAATTGAACTTAGGCATGGCCAGGGTTCTGTAGATGATATAGATCACCTTGGGAATAGAAGAGTTCGTTCGGTTGGAGAGTTACTTGAAAGTCAGTTTAGAGTAGGACTCGCAAGAATGGATAGGGCTATAAAAGAAAGAATGACTCATCAGGATATCGATGCCCTAACGGTGAGAGATTTAGTAAATTCGAAGATGATAAGCGCTTCCATAAAAGAATTTTTTGGTTCAAGTCAGTTGAGCCAGTTTATGGACCAGACAAATCCTCTCTCTGAAATAACACATAAAAGAAGATTGTCAGCTCTTGGTCCTGGGGGATTAACTAGAGATCGTGCAGGTTTTGATGTTAGAGATGTTCATCCGACTCATTATGGTCGGATTTGTCCAATAGAAACGCCTGAAGGACCTAATATTGGATTGATCGCAAGTTTGTCAACTTTCGCAAGAGTTAATAGGTATGGTTTTATAGAGACCCCATGTCGCAAGGTAGTGAATGGAAGGATAAGTAATGATATTGATTGGCTATCAGCTATTGAGGAAGATAAATACAAGATAGCACAAGCAAATGCTAAAGTTGATAATAAGAATAATCTTATAGATGAATTTATTTCTGCAAGAACAAGTGGTGATTTCGTAATGGTTCCTAAGACAGAAGTAGATTATATGGATGTTTCCCCTATGCAACTTGTTAGTGTTGCGACATCACTTATTCCTTTTTTAGAAAATGATGATGCTAATAGAGCGCTAATGGGATCAAATATGCAAAGACAGGCTGTCCCTCTGCTAACTCCAGAAGCTCCATATGTAGGAACAGGAATGGAAAAAATTGCTGCAAGAGATTCAGGGGCAGTTGTAATTTCTAAGTGTGACGGTGAAATAGTTAATGTCGATGCAACTAGAATAGTTATCAGAGGTTCGCAAAATTCCAAAGAACTCGAAAATCAGGGAGTTTTTATTCATAACCTCGAAAAATATAGACGTTCAAATCAAAATACTTGTATCAATCAAAAGCCGATTGTCAGTGTTGGACAGCAAATAAAAAAAGGTGAAGTGATCGCTGATGGATTTTCGACTGACAAAGGAGAATTAGCTCTTGGAAGAAATATGCTTGTCGCTTTTATGCCTTGGAATGGATACAATTTTGAAGACGCTATAATCATTTCTGAGAAGGTTGTTAAGGAAGATATCTATACTTCTATACATATAGAAGAGTTTGAAGTAGAAGCTAGAGATACTAAACAAGGTCCAGAAGAAATTACCCGTGACATTCCTAATCAAAGTGAAGAGAATCTTCGTGACTTGGATGAAAGTGGAATGATTCGAATAGGAGCGCATGTTGTTACAGGTGATATCTTAGTAGGTCGAGTAACTCCTAAGGGAGAAACACAATTAAGTCCTGAGGAGAAATTATTAAGAGCAATTTTTGGAGAGAAAGCAGGTGATGTAAGAGATTCATCATTAAGGGTTCCTCCTGGTATAGAAGGAACGGTTGTAGACATGAGAGTTTTTACAAGAAGAGGTCTCAAAAAAGATGATAGAACTTTACAGATAGAAAGAGCAGAAATAGAACGTATCGAAAAAGATTACGGTGACGAAATCCGTATTTTGAAAGAAGAGATGGGTAAGAAGGTTAATTCTAAGACAGAAAATTTAATCAAATTATTAGAACAAACAAGAGATGCTAAGATTGAAAAAATAGAGAGTGGAGATGATCTTCCTCCAGGAGTTCAAAAGTTGGTTAAGGTCTATGTGGCAATGAAAAGAAAACTCCAGGTAGGAGATAAAATGGCTGGAAGACATGGTAACAAAGGGGTTGTTTCCATAGTTGTCCCAGAAGAAGATATGCCATATTTAGATGATGGCACTCCTATTGAAATCATACTCAATCCTTTGGGTGTCCCCTCTAGAATGAATGTAGGACAAATTTTAGAAACAAATTTAGGTTGGGCAGCACACGTTCTTGGAAAAAATTTTGCTACACCAGTTTTTGATGGTGCTACAGAAGAAAATATTGTCCAACTAACAGAAAAGGCTGGATTGCCAAGTTATGGAAAGACTAAATTGTATGATGGTAGGACTGGGGAACCTCTTGAGCAAAGGGTTACAGTTGGAATGATATATATGTTAAAACTCCATCATCTTGTTGATGATAAAATACATGCACGTTCAACTGGGCCATATTCCCTAGTTACACAGCAACCATTGGGTGGTAAAGCTCAATTTGGTGGTCAAAGACTTGGTGAGATGGAAGTTTGGGCTTTAGAAGCTTATGGCGCAGCAAAAGTCCTGCAAGAAATCCTAACTGTTAAAAGTGATGATGTTTCTGGTCGTACAAGAATGTATGAATCTATTGTGAAAGGTGAAAGTGTGCTAGATGCTAGTTTGCCTGAATCTTTTAATGTTTTAATGAAAGAATTGCAGAGTTTGTCTCTAGATGTTGAGTTAATAGAAAAAGGAGAGATTCCTGATTAATATAATCAGAAGAATTTCTATACTTCATATTTTAGATTTTTAGCCGAAGTTTTTAGGAGGAATAGGTTTGAATAACGGACTACATCTTTTTGAAAAACCGAAAGATCCGGTTTCATTTGATTCTATTAGGATTCGTCTTGCTTCACCACACACTATAAGGGCTTGGTCTTCAGGTGAAGTGAAAAAGCCAGAGACTATTAATTATAGGACATTCAAACCAGAAAGAGATGGTTTGTTTTGTTCTGTTATTTTTGGTCCAGTTAAAGATTTTGAATGTTTGTGTGGAAAATATAAAAGAATGAAGTACCGTGGTGTTGTTTGCGAAAAATGTGGTGTAGAAGTTATTTCTTCTAAGGTTAGAAGAGAAAGACTTGCGCATATTGAATTAGCTACATCAGTTTCGCACGTATGGTTTTTTAAAGGATTGCCAAGTAGAATAGGAAATCTACTAGATATGACTCTCCGTCAATTAGAGAGAGTTTTGTATTTTGAAAATTTTGTTGTAATTGATCCAGGTGAGACTGGTCTTAAGAAACATGAATTGTTAACTGATGAACAATGCAATGTTTTATACGATGAATTTGACGAAGACGAGTTTAAAGTTGGTATCGGAGCAGATGCAATTCGTGAATTGTTAAATGATTTAGATTTAGAATCCTTGTCATTAAAAGTAAGAGAGGATGTTCAAGCGACTAGTAACATCCAAAAGCGAAGAAAACTTATAAAAAGACTGAAGGTAATAGACGCTTTCAGGAATTCTGGTAATCGTCCAGAATGGATGATTTTGGAAGTTATCCCTGTATTACCTCCTGAATTAAGACCACTTGTTCCTCTTGACGGGGGAAGATTTGCAACTAGTGATTTAAATGATCTTTATCGTAGAGTTATTAATAGGAATAATAGGCTCTTGCGTCTTCAAGAGCTAAAAGCACCGGATATCATCATACGTAACGAAAGACGAATGCTGCAAGAAGCAGTAGATGCTCTTTTTGATAACGGCAGGAGAGGTAGGCTTCTTAGGGGTGCTAATAGAAGGCCACTGAAAAGTTTGTCTGATATGTTGAAGGGGAAGCAGGGTAGATTTAGACAGAATCTTTTGGGTAAAAGAGTTGATTATTCAGGACGTTCAGTAATTGTTGTGGGTCCAGAATTACAATTTAATCAATGCGGAATTCCAAAGAAAACGGCTTTAGAACTATTTAAACCATTTATATATAATAATTTGCAAGAAAAAGGGATAGTATCAACCATTAAAACTGCAAAAAAAATGGTAGAAGAACAAGAACCTGAAGTCTGGGATGCTTTAGAAGAAATTGTAAAAAATCATCCAGTAATATTAAATAGAGCACCAACTCTTCATAGGCTTGGCATGCAAGCTTTTATGCCAATTCTAGTAGAAGGAAAAGCTATAAGAGTACATCCACTTGTTTGTTCTGCTTTTAATGCCGATTTTGACGGAGATCAGATGGCCGTTCACGTCCCTCTTTCTGTAGAAGCAATAGAGGAAGCACGTGTTTTGATGTTGTCGACTAATAATATACTTTCTCCATCAAATGGAATGCCAATAGCTGTACCTAGTCAAGATATAATTTTAGGGTGTTATTATTTAACGAAACCCAGAGGAGGTACAAAGGGGCAGGGGCAGATTTTTGGTTCCTCAAAAGAAGTAGTTATTGCCTATGAACATGGAGAAGTTGCAATGCAAACTCCGATAACACTAAGAGTTGATGATGCTTTGGTTGAAACTACTGTTGGTCGGGCAAAACTATATGAGATTCTTCCAGATGAGATGCCCTTTAGTGCTGCTAATAACCTCATGGATAAAAAAGCCCTGACTCAATTAGTTGCTCTTTGTTATGAAAAAGCTGGAAGGGCAAAAACTGTAAAATTCCTAGATGATCTTAAGTCTCTTGGTTTTGAAATCGCTACTAAAGCAGGAATTTCTATTTCTATCGATGATATGAAAGTTCCTAATAATAAAAATGATCTAATAGAAGTTAATAGAGAATCTGTTTTGTCTGTTGAACAAGAGTATCGTGACGGACTTATTACAGCTGGTGAAAGGTACAATAAAATTGTTGATATTTGGTCACACGTTACAGAAGAAATATCAGGAGAAATGTTTAAAGTATTAGAAGGAGAAGATGCCGCAGCATCAGATGGAATTAAATTACCAAACGGTGAGCAAGCAGATTTTAATCCTATATACATTATGGCTGATTCTGGTGCTAGGGGAAGTACAGCCCAACTTAGACAACTTGGTGGCATGCGTGGTCTTATGGCAAAACCATCTGGTGAGATCATAGAAACACCTATTACTGCTAATTTTAGAGAGGGATTGTCAGTTCTGCAATATTTTATTTCTACTCATGGTGCAAGGAAAGGGCTAGCTGATACAGCTTTAAAAACAGCTAATAGCGGATACTTAACTAGAAGATTAGTAGATGTAGCCCAAGATATTATTATCACTCAAAACGATTGCGGAACAGTTAATGGGATAGAGATGTCAGCATTAATTGAAGGTGGAGAGGTAATCCAACCTATTGGAGATCGAATTTTAGGAAGAACAGCTTTAAGAGAAGTTTTAGATCCTTTTGGTGGGGATATAATTTGTAAGAGCGGTGATGAAATTAATGAAGACAAAGTTAGGGTAATAGAAGAAGCAAATATTGACAAAGTAGTTATACGTTCAGTACTTACATGCGAAAGTACAAAAGGAGTTTGTGCAAAATGCTATGGTAGAAGTTTAGCTACTGGAAAGTTGGTAGAAATTGGTGAGGCAGTTGGTGTTATTGCTGCGCAATCAATTGGAGAACCTGGTACACAGTTAACAATGAGAACTTTTCACGTTGGAGGAACTGCAATGCGTGCCGGTGAGCAAAGCACTGCAGAAGCTAAGAGAGAAGGTTTTGTCCGATATAATAATTTACGTGTCATCACTAATAAAAGAGGACAATTAATAAATATGAATCGAAATGGAATGATTTCGATTTGCGATGAAACTGGTAGAGAAAGAGAGACTTATCCTGTTGTTTACGGTGCGGTGGTATTAGTGAGAGAGAATTCAAAGGTTTCTGAAGGGGAAAAACTTTTAGAATGGGACCCATATACCTTCTCTGTAATGGCTGAAAAGGCAGGAAAAGTGAGGCTTCTTGAAGTAATAGAGGGTGTTACTATGCAAGAAGAAATAGATGAAATTACTGGGTTATCAAGAAGAGTTATTATTGATTATTCAGACGAAAAATTACAACCACGAGCGGTAATAGAAATGCCTGATACTGACGAAACCTCTAATTTTCCACTTCCAACTGGTGCGAACATAGGGGTCCAGGAAGGTGAAGATGTTTCTCCGGGGGATATTATTTTTAAAATAACACGTGAAAGTTCTAAGACAAAAGATATCACTGGTGGTTTGCCAAGAGTTGCTGAATTATTTGAAGCACGTAAACCAAAAGAAAACGCAATAATTTCTGAAATTAAAGGACACGTAGAATATGCTGGAACTGTAAGAGGCCAAAGAAAGGTTATTGTAAAATCAGAGACTGATGATGTGAGGGAATATTTGATCCCTAGAGGGAAGCACGTTAATGCCCAAGACGGAGACCTAGTTCAATCAGGTGAGCCTTTAATGGATGGTGCTGCAAATCCGCATGACATTTTAGATGTCATGGGGGAGAAAGAATTGCAACGTTATTTAGTAAATGAAGTTCAAGAAGTCTACAGGCTTCAGGGAGTTGGGATTAATGATAAACATATAGAAGTCATAGTTAGGCAAATGCTCCGTAGGGTTGAAATAACAGATCCTGGTGAAACGGATATGATCGTCGGCGAGACAGTAACAAGAAATTATTTTAATCGCGAAATACTTAAAGCTGAAGAGGAAGGGAAAAAACCTGCTATTGGGAAACCAATTTTGTTAGGTATTACTAGAGCTTCTCTTTCAACCGACAGTTTTATTTCTGCCGCATCTTTTCAGGAAACAACTAGGGTTCTCACTCAAGCGGCTGTGATTGGAACTATTGATGAGCTTCAAGGACTGAAAGAAAATGTGATTATGGGGAGACTTATCCCTGCTGGTACGGGTTCTAAGGAATATTCCGATATAGAACTTTTGTCGCCTGATGGAGAATTGTCTTCATTTAATGATAATACAAATATAGATGTAGAGTTAGAAGGCGATAAGGTTTTAGGGTAAATTTAACTATTTAAAATAAGACTTTAAAGATTCTTTTTAGAATTTTTTGTGGATTTTTTGTGTTTTTTTTTAACTTGGGTTGACAATGATAAGGGGCTGGATATAATCCACCGTTTCCTTGTTTAATTGTTGTTGAACTTACGTTTTATGTATTTTGATTAAGGAGGGTGTTTTGCCCACTATAAGTCAGCTAGTTAGAAAAGGTCGGAAGAGGATACGTTCTAAAACAGATAGTCCTGCGTTAAAGAACTGTCCACAAAAGAGGGGTGTTTGTGTAAGGGTGTATACGACTACTCCAAAAAAACCAAATTCCGCACTAAGAAAAGTTGCTAGGGTTAGATTAACAAACGGAATGGAAGTCACAACTTATATTCCTGGGGAAGGACATAATCTCCAAGAACATTCCATTATTCTTATTAGAGGTGGAAGAGTTAAAGATCTTCCAGGTATTAGGTATCACGTTGTCCGAGGAACTTTAGATTGCGTAGGTGTTGAAGCTAGAAGAAATGGTCGTTCTAAATATGGTGCAAAAAAACCTAAATA
>CAYWAX010000058.1:0-11429 GCA_964456425.1 uncultured Nitrospinaceae bacterium
AATTTGGGATAAAAAAACGAGATAGGATTGTTATTTATATGCCACAAACTCCCGAGGCCGCAATTGCAATGCTTGCTTGTGCACGCATTGGTGCGCCACATAGTGTGGTGTTTGCAGGTTTTAGTGCTAATTCTTTAAGGGATCGGATACAAGACGCGAAGGCGACTGCAGTACTAACTGCTGATGGTGGATGGAGGAGAGGTAAAGTTGTACCTTTAAAAGGAAGTACGGATGAAGCTCTAAAAAAATGTCCATCTGTAAAAAATGTAATTGTTTTAAAGAGAACTGAAAATTCTGTCAAAATGAAGAAAGGAAGGGACCATTGGTGGCATGATTTGATGTCAAATGCTTCGGAGAAAAATGATGCTGCAAAACTAAATTCTGAGCATCCATTATATATTTTATATACCAGTGGAACTACAGGGAAGCCGAAGGGGATTGTTCACACAACGGGTGGTTATATGTGTGGCACATTTTTAACCACTAAATATGTTTTTGATCTAAAGGATGATGATACATATTGGTGTACGGCAGATATTGGTTGGGTAACTGGACATAGCTATATTGTATATGGACCGCTCCTTAATGGTGCTACTACTGTTATGTATGAGGGAGCACCGAATTATCCAGATTCTGGTCGTTTCTGGGATATAGTTCAGAAATATAAAGTTAATATTTTTTACACGGCACCTACTGCAATTCGGGCGTTTATGAAATGGGGTGATGAACATCCTGCGAGTAGAGATCTATCTTCTTTACGTCTCTTAGGTACAGTAGGAGAACCAATTAATCCAGAAGCTTGGATCTGGTATCACGAAAAAATAGGCAAGAAAAAGTGTCCGATTGTTGATACATGGTGGCAGACCGAAACAGGTTCGATTATGATTTCGCCTTTACCAGGGGCAACTCCACTTAAACCTGGTACCGCAACACTTCCATTATTTGGTGTTATTCCTGATGTTGTTAATAAGGACGGTGTGTCTGTAGGAACTAAAGGTGGTGGTCTTTTAGTAATTAGAAAACCATGGCCATCTATGCTTAGAACAATTTGGGGAGATGATAAGAGGTATAAAAAACAATATTGGAGTGATGTGAAAGGATGTTATTTCACTGGAGATGGGGCACGGAAAGATAAAGATGGCTACGTTTGGATTATGGGTCGTGTAGATGATGTCATCAATATATCTGGGCATCGTCTTGGAACTATGGAAGTTGAAAGTGCTCTAGTTGCGAATCCTCTTGTTGCAGAGGCTGCATGTGTGGGAATCCCTCATGAAATAAAAGGGGAATCTATAGGTGCATTTGTAACACTCAAAGGAAAAAATAAAAAGAATCTGAAATTAGAAAAAGAACTCTCGAATTGGGTTGTTAAAGAAATTGGTGCAATTGCAAGGCCTGATTATATGAGATTTACAGATGCTCTTCCTAAAACTAGAAGTGGTAAAATAATGCGTAGACTACTTCGTGATATTGCGAGCGGGTCTGATAAAATAGGAGATACTTCGACATTAGAGGACGTGTCTGTATTGCAAAGTCTGCAGGAATATCAAGACGAATAATAAAATTTTGAGTTTAACGTTGGCTATTTTTTCTTGGATGGGTCTCCCAGTTTAGCTTGTCTCTGAGAGTATTGAAAAAATTTGCTCCTTTTGGTCTCACCATTTTAATACCATGAGGGCTTTTAATTATTTGAATTTTACTTTTAGATTCTAGTTCAATGGCTTGAAATCCATCTAATGATACCATTGCATTTTCGTTTGATTCGTCATCTTTAGATAATTTTATTTCAATTATAGACTCTGCAGACACAACTATAGGCCTATTACTTAAAGTATGTGGACAAATATGGTTGATCAATATCACATTCATATCAGGAATTACCAAAGGGCCGCCAGCGGATAAGGAGTATGCAGTTGAGCCTGTAGGAGTAGCTATGATTAATCCGTCAGACCTAAAATTCCCCATTTGATTTCCATTAACGCTAATTTGAGTCTCAATCATATGTGCAATAGGACCAGCAGTCAGAACTAGATCATTAAGTGCATCATGAATTTTTTCTTCCTTGGAATTCTTAATAATACTTGCACTAAGTCTCATTCTTGATTCAATAACATATTCATCTTTTAAAAGAATTCTTTCTAATGCAGGAAGCAATTCAGAAATTGGTATATCTGCTAAAAATCCAAGATGCCCAGTATTCACTCCTAGAATAAGGGGTTCTTGATTAGAAAGTTCATGAACTGCCCGTAATATTGAGCCATCACCTCCAAAGACTATCAATAAATCCGTTTTTTTACCTATTTCTTCTCTCGGAACTGTAGTGAACGAACTAGATACATTAGAGAAAGTTTCATCAAGAATGACATCAATATCTCTTTCACAGAGCCAATTAATTATTTTGCTGAAATCAAAAGTTGACCTTTGTCCTGACGACCAGCTTGATAATCCTACTCGTTTAAATGTCATAAAATTATTCCTTTTGAATAATTAAGTCAGAAAGGTTATCTTAAAAATATCATATTTTGCAACTGTCACTTAAGCAGGAAGTTGAATTGTTAGTTTTTGTTTTTTTGAATTTTATTGGATTTTTGATTATTCTTCCAGTTGACACAGAGTTCCTTTATAGGGCATTTACAACAAATTTCAATTATACATTTCTTAGGGCAATGTTTTAAAATACCGAGACGAGAGATTGCGAAATCAAAGCGAGTTGGATCGATAGGGTCAATTTCTTTTAGTGATTTCGTTATGTCTTCTGCCATTAAATAGTTAGTTACTTTTCTTTTTGTAAGTCCAATTTGCACACTAATCTTCGCCATATGTGTATCTAACGGAATAGTTAATTGTTTTGTATCAAATGAATCCCAAAGTCCTAAATCTATTCCATCAGCCGGACGTACAACCCAACGTAGGAAAAGATTAAAACGTTTGCATGGACTAGATTTAGAAGGATCAGGAAGTAAGTAATAAAGGCCTCTTCTTCCTTTTTCGTCAATTTTTATTTTTTCGCCTTCTTTTATTAGTCTATTTCTAAAAAGTATAAGTGAATCTCTTAAGGTATCATCATTTTTTTTATAATTTTCAAGAAAACAGTTTTCTAGTGAACCGTATTTTTTGTATATAGACGATAAAATAGCAATAAAGGCTCTTATTGCATCACGATTTATCCATCTGTAGTTAAAGTTACTAAACAGGATATCATCCATTGGAAAGTTCATATTAAGTAGAGTATTTGAAGGGTTTTTTCCCAATTCAAAAAAAATTCTTCTAAGTGTTTTTCGAATATACATTACATTTCCAAATGAAAAAGCTGATGAAATGAATGCTACTAACTCTTTGTCCCTAGGGGATTCATATTGATGTACTATCCCAATTGGGTCACTGTCTACAAAACAATTTCTATTATATTTTTTGAAGACGATTTCAAGTTTGTTCTTAATTAACTTTAGATTTTTGTCTGAATTTTTAATTATACTCATTCTCAGTATCAATTATTAGAGTGAAAGGTCCATCGTTTGTTAAGGAAATTTCCATTTCTTTACCAAAACATCCTGTTTTGGTTCTTATTTTATTTTTTGATAATTCTAGCACGAAAGCATCATAAATTATTTTTGCTTCTTCTTTCTTTGCGGACAGATTGAAAGATGGTCGTCTTCCTTTATCAGTTTTTGCATAAAGTGTGAATTGACTTACGATCATTAACTCGCCGTCAATCTCTTTTATGGAAACTTCCTTTTTGTTTGACATAAAAATTTTTAAATTAGAAATTTTTTTTGTAATTTTTGCAATATCATTTAATGTATCTTTCTTTGAAATTCCTAGTAAAATAAGTGCACCGTTGCCTATTTTATTTATTAATTTTCCCTCTGAAAAAACAGAACAATTTTTAATTCTTTGCAAAACAATTTTCATTTCAAATCCTATAAAAACAATTTGATTTTTTATAAATAAATAGACATTTTACTTAAAATTAAAAAACATTTAACCTATTTTTTATCTTATTCCATTTTTAGGTATTTTTTATTTGAAAAAAAGAGCTCTTACTACTTTTGAGGCAGCTAAAATAAGTGATGTCACTCATGTTACTATCCAGAACTGGATCAAGAAAGGCTGGTTGGAGTCCTATAGAACTGCAGGAGGTCACAGAAGAATTGAAAGAGAAAATCTATCTGCATTTTTAAACTCAAAAAGAATGCCTATAAATAGTGGAAGTAAAGATGGATTTCTCCAAGTATTAATTTTAGAAGATGATAAGAATATATCTGATCTGATTCGTCTTCATCTTGTTTCCCGTTCAAAAATGTATGATGTCAAAGTTGTAGAAGATCTTTTTAGTGCAGGTCTCTTTTTTTCTTCATATAAACCTAGTTTGATTATTATTGATATCTCGTTTCCCGATATAGATTTCATAAAGGTTTATGAAGAAATTAGAAAAAATAGCATTTCAGAAAATATTAAAATTATGATTATAAATTCTGGTAGGACTCAAAAATCACTTTCTGCTATTTCTAATTTTACTTCTTTGAGAGTGTATAGTGTTCCTGAAGAAATTAGTGATTTGATGGAAAATCTATCGAATTTCACAAATGATATTAATGAATAAACGAATTGATTTAGCTTCTATTCCTTATCTTTTTTCTTGTTTTCTTGATCTTTTTGTCTTAGGAACATTTCTACTTCGTCTGCCAAATTTTCTCCTGAAGGAAGTTCTTCATCCGTTAGAGAATTTCTATTTTCAATTAGTCGATCTACATACTCTCTAACAGGTTTATTTTTACTAATTGCAATTTCAACTTTTTCTTCAAATTCTAAGATATTTTTCTCTAATTCGGAGGTTTTAAATTCTAATGAAAGGATTTTTGAAATTTTTGTAATTAGAGCAAGCATAGCTTTTGGATTTGGTGAAAAATTTACATAATGGGGTACATTTGCCCAAATACTAACAGTAGGAATAGACTTTTTCTTTAATTTATCGTTTAGGATCCCTAAAATTCCAGTTGGTCCTTCATAACGAGACTTACTAATTCCAAGAAATGAAGCAAAACTAGGATCTGACGTGCTTCCACTCACAGAAATCGGATCTCCATGAAATACATCTGCAATAAGACCTCCCATGCTAATAACTTTGCTTACAGATTGATCTTCTATTAGTGTTAGAATCGTTTTACAAAAATCTCGCCAATGGTTATTTGGTTCAACTCCTTGAAGCACTATCAGGTCATGGTCAAGTTGAGGGGTTAAACATGCATAAAATGTATTCTCTGGCCATGAAATTTCTCTCTCATTTTTTTTATTCATGTAGACCATTGGTCTTACTTGTTGGAAGTTATAAAATGAGTCAGCTTCTATCTCGGCGAAGGTTTCCCCTCCTATTTGATCTATAATGTAATCACTTGTTGAGGTTGCGGAACTGCTAGCATCATTCCACCCTGAAAAAGACATAATCAAGATAGGATTTCTTAGATTTAATTTTTTGTTATAAGAGAGAAATTGCAAAAGTGTTCCTTTTTTATTTATTTCAAGTAAGTGAAAAGATGATTTCTTACATAAATAAATGGCTTTAACATAAATCAACTAGTATTATATATTATTGTTTAATATTTGAAAGTTCTTTTTGAAAGGTCTTTTAGTAAATAAAAGAAATTAAGAGGTTGAAAAAATGGAAATAAATTTAAATGGTGAAATTGCGCTTGTGACAGGAGGTAGTAAAGGTATTGGTAGGGCTTCTTGTCTAGCGTTAGCAAAAGCAGGTGCTTTTGTTGCAGTAAACTATAACAGTTCAATTAACGAGGCAAAAAAAACTGTAGATGAGATTAACTCACTAGGCGGTAAATCAGATATTTATAAAGCTGATGTATCTTCTGAAGAGGAAGTAAGTAATATGTTTAAAAAAATAAAAGATAAATTTGGTGCCATAGATATTTTAGTTAATAATGGCGGAGTTATTGAAGATTCTTTGCTAATTTCAATGACTTCAAATGCTTGGAAAAAGGTTGTCGATATAAACTTAGGTGGAGTATATAACTGTACCAGAGAAGCTACTAAAATGATGATTCGAAAGAAGAAAGGCAAAGTTATTAATATCTCATCAGTCGTTGCATTATCTGGTGGTGCTGGACAAGCTAATTATGCAGCTGCCAAAGCTGGAATTGTTTCTTTTACAAGAGCATGCGCAGTTGAGATGGGAAAGCGTGGAATCCAGTTCAATACAATTTTACCTGGAATGATTGTTACTGATATGAGTAGTAAAGTACGAGAAATAGCAGGAGAAGATATTTTGAAGAAAATTCCTGCCGGAAGATTTGGAGAACCATCTGAGATTGGTGATTTAGTCCTTTTTCTAGCATCGTC
Organism: uncultured Nitrospinaceae bacterium; assembly: GCA_964456425.1. Lineage (GTDB taxonomy): Bacteria > UBA8248 > UBA8248 > UBA8248 > UBA8248 > UBA3496. The sequence continues at coordinate 6,352 of CAYWAX010000058.1, forward strand.
TTACTCTGATTATATTAATGGTACTGCCATCCCTATTGATGGCGGATTATTGACGATGTAAATGGAGGTATCCTAAATGCTTATTTCTCAAGGTGTCGATATCGTAGATATTTTAAGAATTAAACATGTGATGGAAAGAAGGAAATTATTTAAAAAGAAGGTTTTTACAAGTTATGAAACATCTTTCTGCTCTGCTCGTTCCAATCCATTTCCTCATTTTGCTGCACGTTTTGCTGCAAAAGAAGCGTGTCTCAAAGCACTAGGCATAGGATTAGGAGGATTTGGTGGTGTGAACAGACTGAAAGAAATTGAAGTAAAGTCGGAACAAACAGGACAACCGATTATATTTTTATCTGGGTCAGTCAAAAAATTAACAATCGAAAAATCTATAACTCAAATCACAGTATCATTAAGTCATACACTCGAATTAGCAGTAGCTACCGTTTTTTTAATGAGTAGCAATTAGTTATATTCGTTTCTATAAGGTCAATTTTTTTATTTTTAGACTCTTCAAATTATGTCAAAAAAAAAGAAAAGAACTAAGGATAGGAACAAGTTACTACAAGCACTAGAATTTCTTCTTTTTATCCCTTTTTTAAAACTTATTCCATGGGTTCCTTTTTTTATATGTAAAACTTTATCTATTTCTGTGAGTTTTATAATTTTCAAATTTGCAGTCAAAAGAAAAAAGATAACTTTAGATAATTTGTCAGTTGTTTTTCCAAAATGGGATAGAAAAAAAATAATTTATACGGGAAAACAGAGTACATATTCTTTTGTTATGACAGCAGTTGAGTCTCTAAAATATAATAAAGTCTTGAACAGTTCAAAAGCATTATCTTTTATTGAAAATAAATTTTACAATTTTGATATTTTTAATGAACGTGTAAATTTTTTCCATCGAGAAAGCCGAGGATGTATCTTTATAGTTCCACATTTAGGAAATTGGGAATTCTTACTTCATGCTGGAACAATTTCCGGCATTCCATTAACAGTCCCAGTTAGGTATTTAGATAATCCATTTCTACAGAAGAGTCTCCATAAAATTCGTTCAAGATCTGGGCAAGAAATAATTTCAAAAAGAGGAGTTTTGTTAAATATACGTTCTTCCCTCAAGAGAGGTCGTTCAGTTGCTATACTTGCAGATCAGAATGTAGGTTCACTGGGCGAGAATGTACCTTTTTTTGGGAAAAATGCTAGTACTACAATTACTCCTGCATTTTTTGCTTTAAACTTAAATCGAGTAATGGTCCCACTAGCGTGTTGTAGATCAGTAGATGATGGAAAATTTATGCTGATGATTGGGAACCCTATCTATCCAGATAATGAGTTTAGTTCTCGAAAGGAAAAAATCTTAGAAATGACAAGAAAAATGAACGAAGAATTAGAAAAATTGATTCTTCGATTTCCAGAACAATATTTATGGTCACATGATCGTTGGAAAATTAAATAAATTTAACATTAAGAGATGTTTCTCAAATTAGATAGGAAATGATTCCCTTTAGTACTCATTTTTTTTTCCAATTTTTCCGTACAGTCACAATTTCCGCAAACTGGGTATCCTTCGCATTTTTTTGGATCTCTTGCGAATATGATTTTAATACCCTTGAAAAATTCCTTCCAATATGGAAGTTCTTCTATTAATTCGTTTCCAGGTCCAAAAGCCTCCCTACAATAACAAACTTCAATCCAAATAATTTCTCCATCATCAAGTAGTCTTGCGTTCTTCATACATTTTATATAAGTAGGATATGCTATTGAACCGTAACCCAGACTTTTTTTGTTAATTGCTTTTAATAAAGATTTTTCCTTATTTTTTTTTAGTTTTGCTTTTATCAAGTAACGCATAAAATACCATTTATGAAATTAGCAAAATTTATAATTTAACAAAAGAAATTCATTTTGCGATTCTAAATACTAATTGGTTTTTTTTCTTTACATGATTTATCAGCAGCCATAGTTAGAGCAAGAACACCTCTGGCATGTTCAGCTGTTGCGAGACCTACACCTCCAATTTTGAGTATATGTCTAACAAAGGAATCAGTTTCTTCTTTCATTGGTCCAAAGAATTCTCCTAATGCAAAATCTCCAGGCATTGCAGAACCTAAAAATGCTACATTAACTTCATGTTCAGGAGTATATGGGCATGGAATAGGTTCGGCAGGGGCGAGAACGACGTCTCTATGTGAGTCGTCTATATTTAATGAGCCACCAGTTCCTTGAAGGTCAATTTCCATTGTTGCAGTGTACGCGGGCCAGTGATGAGGAGGAAGCCAACTTGTGCCAAGAGTAGCAACACTTCCATCGTCAAAAGTGACTATTAACCATTGAAAATCATCACGTTTGTATTTTTTAAAAACTTTGCTTGCAGAACGAGCATATACTTCAACTGGTTTTTTTCCTTCCATATACCACAAGATTAGATCTACCATATATGTTAGTGTGTTTATTGATGGAGTAGTGTTTGGTGAACGTCGAGCTACGGCCTCTCCAACTGCACGAGTCACATAAATCTTTCCTAAGGCCATAATAACGTCACCTAAATTACCAGCAACTACAGATTGTTTAGCAAGCAAATATCGTTTTCTGAAGCGCTGAGTATAACCAACAAAAACGGGTGTGTTATTTCTTTTTGCTACTTGTATAATGTCATCTGCCTCATCTAAATTTAAAACAAATGGTTTTTCTATTAATACTGGTTTTCCAAGTTCAGCAGCTAATTTTGCTGGTTCATAATGAGATTCTTCATCTGTAGAAATTATAACGGCTTTAACACGTGTGTCTTCAATGGCCTCTCGATAATCTTTTGTTACCACATCAGCCCTAACAGACTCAGCAAGTCTATCAAGTTTCTCAGTATCTATATCGCATATTGCCATATGACCAACTTGAGGTATTTGTGCACACGAATGAGCTCGAAGAGTTCCAATCCCGCCTGAACCTATTACTGCAATACCAACATTATCCATTTTCTTTGCCTCCAATTTCTTAGTTATTGATTCTTTGAAGTTTTCTTGAATTTATTTTTATTAGATCATAACTACTGCACGTCCCAAGATAGAACCAGTTTCTAAACGGTCATGAGCTTTTTCAACATCTTCCAATTTGTATGTTTCCGTTACTAGGGGCCACACATCCCCCCTTGCAACAAGTTCAAGTGATTCAATTACTTCTTGTTTGGAAGCATATCTGCTACCTAAAATTTCTAATTCTTTTTGGACCATTTCTCTTGCTGAGGCGGAAAAATCTTGACCTGATCCTCCTAGAGTAACGAATCGACCTCCTTTACCCAATGACTGTGTAGCTGATTCAATAGTTTTAGAAGTAGATACAAAATCTATGGCAACATCTAGACCGTTTCCATTTGTCATTTCAATTAAAGTATTTGTCACATCCTCTTTTGATGCATCAATAACATCGTGAGCACCAATTTCTTTGCATTTTTCTAGTTTTTCACCTGCAATGTCTATAGCTATGACTCTAGCCCCAGCCCATTTAGCCATCATCACCATATGTATTCCAACACCACCACCTGCACCAATGACTGCAACATTTTCCAGAGGAGCAATCCTAGATCTCCGTGTTACTTTGTAGGGAGTAGCAATTGCATCGGAAATAACAGCAACTTCAGCTGGATTATCTTTATAGTTTAATTTTTCAGGCAATTTCAGAAAACAATGTGCAGGAAGTTTCATATATTCTGCATAAGCCCCTTGAATTTGTCTTCCAATATATCCAGAAAAATTTGAACATAATGTTTCTCGGTTTATACGACACCATTTGCAATTACCACAAGTTACATAAAAATATGCAGTAACTGGATCTCCTTCTTTTAAATTCTTGACGCCTTTTCCGACAGAAGATATCTCGGCAGTTATTTCATGGCCTATAATTAGTGGATATTGTATATCAGGAGTTCTTCCCATTCTGGTATGATGAATTGTTAGACCAGCTCCACATGCTATTATTTTAGCTACAGCTTCTCCATCGTTAGGCGTAGGCTTTGGAACGTCTTCAAAAACAAATGGCTTCCCCTTTTCTTTTAGTAGCATAGCCCTCAATTTCTAATCCTCCTGTATTAACTTTAGATAGTTACATTAGAACACGGCTTGCACTTTTATGAAATATAATAAAAAAACATTTTTTTTAAAATTTGCAAATTTTCTCATATTGGAATAGTTTGTTAATTCTGGTTGCTTTTTTATATAATAAAAAAAACGCCCGTAATTTTTGTAGAAGGAGAATAGATTCATGAAAGAGAAAATGAAAAGATTTTCCATAACTCCTTTACTAGTTGTGGCCGTACTTTCTCTATTTCTTTTAACTGCTTGCGGTACAATACAAGGCATGATGAAGGGTATGGGAAAAGACCTTGAAGGTGTTGCTAGAAAAATTCAGAGGTCCGCAGAGCCTAGAAGGTAGTTTTTTTTAAATTTTTTTACACTATTTATTAACTGAATGGTAATGCGTCAGGGGATATTTTATTTGATTTTTTGGTCTCCATGATGCTCATCAAATGGATAGCTATGTTTCTTTGACCGAACATATTTTTTAAATTTTACAGAATTGCTTTTGAGCCTATGTCTTTTCTATAGTAACAATCTTTCCATTTAATGCTTTCGGCTGCACCGTATGCCGAGTTTATTGCAGAACTCAACGTTGGTCCTTTGCTAGTGATTCCTAAAACTCTTCCTCCTGAGGTTACTATTTTCCCATCATTATTAATTGAGGTTCCAGCGTGGAAAACCATTACATCCTCCATTTTGTTTGTCTCATCAATACCATAAATAATTTCCCCAGTTTCGTAGGAACCTGGATAACCTCCCGCACTCATTACCACACAAACTGCAGGCTCATCGTAGTACTCTAGGTTTGATTTTGAAATATCTCCTTTTGCAGTATCAATAAGCATAGGCAAAAGGTCTCCTTTAATCCTCATCATGATTGGTTGACATTCTGGATCCCCAAAACGACAGTTGAATTCTAAAACTTTCAACTCATTTTCTTTAATCATTAACCCTGCATATAGAATCCCACGATATATCCTTCCTTGTGCGGATAAATTATTAATAATAGGT
>CAYWAX010000059.1:0-10999 GCA_964456425.1 uncultured Nitrospinaceae bacterium
TACTTATAAAAAATGATATTGGAAGTGTTATATGTCTATGCCAGAAAACGAAAATATATTTTCCATAATTTCCCCTAAGGATTTCTTTATGAAAAATTGGTTGAAGGCATTCAATTGTAATAGTTTTGTAGATAGAATTTAACAATTGATAAATTATACCTGCATAAAAACGTATTCGAAAAGATACATCCATACCTAAGCCAAAACTATCATAGTTTTGATCAGACTGGTCTTTTTGTTTATTCTGCATTATCAACCCAATCCTCTAAAATAAGTCTTGATGCATTTTTATATGGGTCAGGAGACTCTAGTCTTTTTCTAATTTGAGTTATAAAATGTTTTTCTTCTTTGTTTCCCTCCACCTCAACATATGTATTTTCTACTAGTTTTGCTATTTCAGGACCATTTACTTTTCTCTGTAGTAATTCTGGAACAACTTCTTCACCAGCAATTAAATTCGGCAATCCAATATAATCTACTCTCATTAAGAAATACTTAGCCAAAAGGTAAGTCAGGAAATCCGTTTTGTATATAAGGATAGATTCAACTCCAACTACAGAAGATTCAAGAGAAGCAGTTCCACTTGAGACAATAGAAAAATCTGAAATTCGTAGAAGTTCAGATAATTCCCCACGATAAGTAAAAATAAATTTTTCTGATTTTGTCAAAAAAGAATCTATTATCCCTTCTGGCAACGATTTTGCTTCAGAAACAACAAAAATTGTTTTTGAGAATTTTTTTTGTAAAATTCTTGCTGCATCAATCATATGTGGCAGATGCCGATTCAACTCTTTTTCTCTACTTCCGGGAATAATTGCTATTACATGATGGGTTTCATCAATACCAAAATAATTTTTCGTTAATTTTATATTTGTTTTTTGCATTAATTCAAAACAGATTGGGTTCCCAATATATTTAACAGGTATATTATCTTTTTCAAAAAAATATTTCTCAAACGGAAAAATTGTAAGTAATAAATCAAAACTCTCTATAATCCTTTTTGTACGAGATGGTCTCCATCCCCATATTTGCGGAGGAATAAAATATATCATTCTACTTTTCAGAAGATTTCTCTTGAATGTCTTAACCAAATTCATATTAAAACCTGGGAAATCTACAAAGATCACAATATCCGGTTTATTTTTGAGAGCAAATTTAAGGAGTTTAGAACGAGTTTTAAGTAAATCTGGAATAACTCTAATTCCATCAAGAATTCCGGTCACTGAGACATTTTCGTAAGAACATAGAATCTCTACTCCAGTAGAATCCATATGAGTACCACCCATACCAGAAAAACTTACTTGGGGAACCTGTTCTAAAATTGAATTCACTAATCTTGAAGCATGAAGATCTCCAGATGCCTCACCAGCTATAATCATTATTCTGGAGGGTTTTGGTTTCATTTTTTGTGATTTTCCAAAAAGCCATATATTTTAATTCCTGCCATTTTGGAAATATTAACAACTTTTTCATAATCTGTTATTAAAGTCTCTCCAGCTTGAACTACAAGAGCTGATGCAGAAATCTTTTCTAAAATATCAATTGTATCAGATCCAATTACAGGAATATCAAAACGATGGTCTTGTTTAGGACGTGAAACCTTACAAATTACGACTCCTTCTCCTACTAATTCGTGAGATCTAAGTAAAGTCGCATCAGTACCTTCAACAGCTTCTACAGCAATTACGACTCCATTTTTAAAAACAACTGTTTGGCCAATATCTAAATCTGCAATTTCTCGAGTTATCTGATAATATTTGCGAAATTCCAAAATATCTTTTGTGCTAACTTCAATCTGATTTAGAGAACCTTCTTTAGCAATGAGAGATTCTAAAAATCTTAACTGAGAAAAAACTTTAAACCCATTAGCTTCAAAAAAATCGATAACTTGATTCATAATATTGACATCATTTAAGTCACCGGCATTTTTTAAAATATTTCTAGCATGTTTATCAAATTCATCAATAGAATTGAAAATTATCCTTTTTTCTACTTTCCCAGCAAATCCAATATTTTTAACTCCCTTAACTTTCAAATAGTCAACTATCTCCATTGGTTTTCCAATAGGACAGTATATTGAATCGTCTGCAACATCTTTCATTAAACTAAAAGAATTCTCTGTTAGTCCAATTCCAACAACACTGCAATTTTCTTTCTTTGCAGCCCTGATAAATTCCAAAGGAAGAAATCCATCTCCAGCAATCAGACCTACTCGTTCAGTTAAATCTTTCATATGTTCTCAAATTAAGAAGAAACAGGGGCAGGAATTTCCAATATTTCAAGAATTTGAAGTGCAACTTCTAAAGAAAATAAATCTAAATGTGGGTTTTCTACTACTTTGTTAGCCAACGCAGAGTCTAAAAAGTGACGCAACTCTAGCTTTAAAGGATTATCCTTATGAACAAATAATCTTTCTAATTCAGATTGTTCTCTGTACTTAAGATCTTCTCTAGATAGCTGATGCTCGCTCGATGCTTTTCTTTGAATACGTAACTCTTGATCTCCATAATCAAGAGTTATGTAGGCATCAGGTTGAGAGATTGAAAGAGTACGGATTTTACTCTGTGTTACTCTACTAGCTATCAAATTTGCAATACACCCATTCTCAAATACAATTTGAACATTTGCAATGTCATCTCTTTGACTCTGAATGGATGAACCTACTGCAGATAATGAAACTATTTTCTCATTCATAAGTCTTAGAACTATATCAAGATCATGAATCATTAAATCAAGAACAACTCCATCATCTCTGACACGCTCTGTAAATGGGCCCATTCTACGGCACTCTATAAGAGATGGATTAGATACTATATTCTTTAATTCTTGTACGGCACCATTAAATCTCTCGACATGACCGATATGCAATACAAGTTTGTTCTTTTTAGCAATTTCAAATAATTCTTTAGACTCTTGCAGAGTATTCGCAATAGGTTTTTCCACCAGTACATGAATTCTATTTTGAAGAAAAAGCTTAGAGACAGAGAAGTGGTGTCGAGTTGGAACCGCAATTGTTACTGCATCTACTGAATCCAACATATCCTCAGGTTTCTGAAAAAAAACAGTCCCATATTTATCAGCTATAGTTTTTGCCCTTTTCTCATCCAAATCACAAACTGCCACTATCTCGTAATCTAATAGTTCAGAAAGAGCTGCTACATGGTAACTTCCCATATGGCCAACTCCAACCACTCCTACTCTTAATTGTCCAGACATTTATTATATCCTAAATTTAAATACTTCCCTGATAAATACCACGGTCAGAGCTTCTAATAAAATCAATTATGACTTTTATCTCTCTATTAAGTTCAAAATCATTCTCAATTTTTTTACAAGATTCAACTAAAGTTTCCTTCGAATTAAACAAAATCTTATAAACTAGCTTTATATTATTCCTAACTTCAGATGAAATTCCTTTTCTTTTCATTCCTATAATATTCAATCCTCTAACACGAACAGGATTTGAGTCTATCATAGTAAATGGTGGGATATCCTTCTTTACCGCACTATGTGCGCCAATAAAGGAGCTTTCTCCAATACTTGTAAACTGATGAAATCCCGCATAGGCTGAAACAAAAACATCATCTTGAATTTTTGTATGTCCGCCACATACAGAAAAACTAGCAAAAATAACACGATTTGAGACTTCACAATCATGCCCAACGTGAACACCATTCATTAAATAACAATCTTCTCCTATTGAAGTACAATCTTGAGCCTTTATAGATCTGTGAATCGTAACAAACTCTCGAATAACTGTCCTTTTTCCAATTAACAAACTACCTGTTTCATCATTTAAAGACAAAACCTGAGGTTCACATCCCAAAACAACACTTGGAAAAATTCTACATTCCTCTTCAATCACAGTTGGTCCTTGTATAACAACATTAGAACCAATAGACACTCCATCTTTGATTACAACATCCTTACCAATCACAGTATTCGAACCTATTGTTACATTTGCACCTATAGAAGCATTTGTATGAATATCTACTGTAGTATGAATGTCATTCACTTTTTTTATTTAGTAACGAATGCCGAAATAACAGCTTCAGCAGCTACTTCCTTATTGACGGTTGCAATTCCAGACATTTTAAAAAAATTACTCCTTGATTTTAACATCTTCACTTTTAGTGAAAGACAATCACCAGGAACTACAGCTTTCTTAAACTTTGCTTTTTCTATCGTAGTAAAAAAAAACGAGTCATCCTTTTTTAAAATTTTGGAATGAAAAAGATATAAAACACCTGTTTGAGCGAGAGCTTCCAAAACTAAAACTCCAGGCATAATAGGTCTTTCTGGAAAATGTCCCTTAAAAAAATCAAGAGTAATATTAATATCTTTTTCTGCTATGATTAATGGTATTTCATTATCAATAGAAAGAATACGGTCTACTAATAAGAAAGGTTCTCTATGAGGAATAAGCTCCTTAATACCATCTAGCTCAATCATCATTTCCCTCATTTTTATTAAGAGAAGAAAATTTCTTATAAATATCAGGCAATCTTCTAAGCAATGAAAGTTTTCGTTTTGCAATTCCTATTTCTTCTGCAGGAAAACCAAAATAAGTTTTTCCTGTTTTCAATTTTTTTGTTGCTGCACTCTTCGCCGCTATTTTTACATTATCTTCAATTTCTACATGCTCAATAGAACCTGATTGACCACCAAAATAGACGTTTTTTCCAATCTTCACACTACCAGCGATACCTACTTGCGCAGCCAATAGGCAATTCTCTCCAATTAAGACATTATGAGCAACCTGAACTTGATTATCTATCTTTGTTCCTGAGCATACTCTGGTTTCATCGATTGTCCCTCTATCTATAGTACTATTAGCTCCAATTTCAACATCATCTTCTATAATAACAGTTCCCGTTTGAGGAAATTTAAGATGACTACCCGATTTTTCTTGCACGTATCCAAAACCATCTGAACCAATAATTACGCCAGCATGCAAGGTAACTCTTGCACCTATAACAACATTTGGGTAAAGAACTACATTAGGAAATATTTTGCAATCCTCTCCAATAATTACGTTTTCAGCTATTTTTACTCCAGCTGAAATACATGTTCGATTTCCGATAGAAACATTATCTTCAATAACTACATAAGGACCAATAAAAATATCCTCTGCTAACTGCACATTATTTCCATATATTACAGTTTCATGAATCCCTATCTCAAAATCTTTACCCGGACGAAAAAGAGGAATTATTTTAGCAAAATCTAATTTTGGATTTCTAGAAATAATTGAAGGTCTGTCTGCTTTAACATCAGGAGGTATAATTAAAGCACCTGCAGAGGATTCTTTGAGATTCTTTTCTGAAGAAATAAAACTTAACTCTTTACAATTTGCATATTTATAATCAGCTATATCTGAAACGTCAAAGTTACCGTTGCCTCTCAAGTCACCACTTATGAATCCGGCTATTTTGGAAAGTCTCATAAGTCCTACTTTTTTAAAGAATCATATCTCTGAATTACTTTATCCGTTAAATCTATAGAACTATTTCGATATAATACGAGTGTAGAACTATCTATGACTAAATCAAATTTTCGATCTTTAGCAACTTTACTCGAAATCCTTCTTATTGTTCGAACTATTTGAGATAAAACCCTTCTTTTTTCACGTTCTATATCTCTTTTCTTCTCGCCAAAGAATAATCTTAGTTCATCTCTTTTTCTAAGTAGTTTCCTTTGCATAACTAGTACTTCTTTCCTCTTCTCATCTCTTTTCTTTTTTCTCCAGATAGCAGCTTTTTGATTAAATTGATCTTGTAACTTCTTGACCTTCCCCATTCTGCTCTCTAAATCTTTCTTTCTAGATTTAACCAAATCCTCTAACTTTTTGACTTTCTTTTCTAATTCACTTCGTGCATTTAAGGCAGGCTTTGAATTACGAAGTACTTTCTGAACATCAACAACCCCAAACTTAGCTGCAAAAATAGATGAACTAAATAAAAATAAAAATAAAAATAAAATAGATAGTTTCATTTCATCCCATTAATTATTTAAAAACCAACACCTAATTGAACATGCGATTCTCTACTACGTTCTCCAGACTTTGGATCAAGTTTATATCCCATATCTACTTTCATCGGTCCAAGTGGAGTAACAAAACTTAATCCAACTCCAGCCGAATAACGCAGGTCACCCAAGTCAAAAGCATTATGGCGTTCCCATACATTTCCAGCATCTGTAAATAAAGAGATAGTGGTAGGACCAATAAAGGGATGTCTAAGTTCAAGCGATAGTACTCCAGCTGACAGACCTCCAATTACATTTCCTTTAGAGTCCTTAGGTCCTAAATCATCAGAACGAAATCCTCTGACTCCTTTTCCATAGCCTTTAGAATATAAACGACGATAGCCCGGTACCTTACCACTAAATGTATCTACATATCTTAAATTTACGTGAGTCTTCAAAACCAGCTTTTTCAAAGATCTTATTCGCAAATCCTGTCCGATACTTTTGAAATATTGGAACTCATTCTCAAAAGAAAACATGTCTATATCTGCTCCAAGGAGTCCTCCTGAAACAGCAGGAACTAATTTAAGATATATTCCTTCTGTAGGCATTCCACGAGAATCTCTACTATCATATTTAAGCCACGGAGTTAATCTACTTTCCAAACGTGTTTTATTTTCAATATCTAGTATGTCCTGATGTGTACCAGATTTAGCATTAGTAATTTTAGTGGCTGAAAATTCGTAAGATAGATATACATTCATAAATTCAAAAACTTCTTTACCTATTCCTATACGAGCACCTTCTCTCCGACTATCAAAAGAATCAAATTCTTGATCTTCAAAGAATAAATCTCCACCAAGAGAAAAGCCTTTGTCCATAAAATCAGGATCAGTCAATGTACCCACAAAATCGGTATCTTCTTTTGTTATGGAACCTTTAAAACTAGTACTATAGCCTTTGCCAAATAAATTATTTTCTCTCACCTGACCCATAAGACCTGCGCCTGACTCACTGCTTAAAGTCATACCTCCAGTAACAGAACCAGTTGGCTGTTCTTTAACTTTAACATTTATATCTATCAAATTTTCCTTATTCGGAACATCTTCTTCTTTTACTGCCAATTTACTAAAGAATCCAAGTCGCCCAATTCTCTTTCTAGAAATAGCAAGTGCTTTAGAGTTATATAAACCACCTTCAACAACTCTAATATTCCTTCGAATTACATTATCCCGAGTTCTTGTATTTCCTTCTATCTTAATATTTCTTATATATACTCTATTTCTTGTATCGATTTTAATTGTCAAATCAGCTTTCTGAACATTCTCGTCGATATCAACAAGTGGTTTTACTGTTACATATGCATAACCAAACTCACTAAAACGACTTTTTATATTTCTGATATCAGATCGAAAAACAGAACGATCAAAAATATCCCCTTCGAACATTTTCAATTGTTTGATTAATTCATTTTTAGGGATTATTTTTTCTCCACCCTTAATTTCAATTTTTCTAATGGTGAAAACTTTTCCTTCTGTTATTGGAATGACTATAGATAATTTATTCTTATTGACATCTTTTTTTATTATAGGCCGTCCAATCTGAATCTTAATAAAACCATTCTTTTGATAATGTGCCTCTATTTTTGAAAGATCACTATTAAGAGTTTCTTTAGTATAAATACCAGAATCAGTAAAGAATGAGAAAAATCCTTCTTCATCCAAATCCATAACACGTAGTAATTTTCTTTTTGAAAATACACTATTCCCTTTGAATCTTATAGATTCTACTCTTACACTATCTCCCTCATCTATATTCAGAGTTATACTTACTTTGTTATTTTTTTTAGATTTTAAGATAGCTTCTACTTTTGCAAAAAAATATCCTTTTCCTTCATATAACTTTCTAACATTTTGCAAAGTATTATTAAGTGTAGTTTTGTTAACTATTGTCTGAGTCTTGATAGTCATTAACTCTCTAATATTATCACTAGAAACTTGAGAATTTCCTGTGATAACAATAGATGTTATTGTTGGTTTTTCAGTAACTCTATAAAGTACTCTTAATCCACCTTCAAAAGACTTAACTTCTACTTTTACATCACGAAAAAACCCAAGAGAAAATATCTTTCGAACATCAGATCTAGTTTGTTTTACAAGCTCATTGTTTTTATAGCTTTTTCCAACTTTCAAACCAAGATGAAAAAGAATTGTTGAACGATCTACTCTATTATTTCCTTCTATTTCTATTGCTTTTATAGTAATGGCTGGAGAATTAGGTTTAGCATGTACAAAAAAAGACGTAAGAGGAAAAAGAAATGAAACTACGAAAATACAAACTAAAGCTCTCACGGAAAAAAACATAACCCCCCCCTGAGGGCTTTAATAAAAAAAAGAAAATATCTTATGAAATTTATACATCCTGCGCGCTAAATACTTCAGATGTGTCTTTAGCCTCAAAAATTAATTCATCTCCGGCCAACTTCACTAGAACAGTTCCACCTTCAGTGAATTTTCCACGCAAGAATTCTTCACTTAAAGTATCCTCTATATGTTTCTGAATTACTCTTCTTAGTGGCCTTGCACCATATGCAGGATCAAAACCTTCTTTAGCAATCCAAGAACGCGCATCATCCGATAACTCTATAAATAAATTTTTATCTTTCAAGGTCTCATTTATTTTTATGATTTCAATATCAACTATCTTCGTTATATTTTCATGAGATAGTGTTCTGAATGTTGCAACTTCATCTATTCGATTTAAGAACTCTGGATTAAATGTTCTCTTTAACTCGTCTCTAATCCTATCTTTCATTTTATCAAAATTATTAGCCAAATCATTTTTTTGGAATCCTACTGCAGAACCTTTTTCAATTGTTCTAGCTGCAATATTCGATGTCATGATTATTATAGTATTTTTAAAATCTACTTGTCGCCCATAGCTATCTGTTAAAGTTCCATCCTCCATTACCTGAAGTAAAATATTATAAATATCAGGATGAGCCTTCTCTATTTCATCCAATAGAACTACAGAATAAGGTTTCCTTCTCACCTGTTCTGTAAAATGACCTCCCTCTTCATAACCAACATAACCAGGAGGTGCTCCAGTTAAACGGGAAACATTAAAACGTTCCATATATTCACTCATATCAATTCTAATTAGTGCATTTCTATCTCCAAACATAAAATCGGCCAAAACTCTAGCCATCTCAGTCTTTCCAACACCAGTAGGTCCTAAAAAGAGAAAACTACCAATAGGTCTAGTTGGGCTTTTAAGACCAGAACGAGCACGACGTACAGCCTTTGTAAGCAGACGAGTCGCTTCTTCCTGACCTATGATTTTTTCGTTTAATTCTTCTTCCATTCTTAAAAGACGATTATTTTCAACTTCTTCAATCCTTTGCAAAGGAATCCCAGTCATACGACTTACTACATAAGCTACATCGTCTTCTGTTACCAAAGGCTCATCATCTGTTTTTTCTTTTTCCCAATCTGATTTCATTTGGTCTAAAAGGTTTCTATCTCTTTCTTCTTGATCTCTCAGTTCAACTGCCTTCTCAAAATCCTGATTTTCTATCATATTTTTCTTAATACGAATGGTTTCTTCTATACTTTTTTGCATCTCTTTAATATCATTTGGAAAAGTTTCCCTCTCTATCCTTACTTTACTACAAGCCTCATCTATAAGATCTATTGCCTTATCCGGTAGAAATCTATCAGAAACATACTGAGATGAAAGTTTAACAGCAGCTTCTATGGCATCACTTTCCAAACGAGTTTTATGATGATCTTCATATCTCTCTTTCAAGCCATTAAGAATACTTATTGTATCCTCTATAGAAGGAGGATCTACCATAATGCTCTGGAAGCGCCTCTCTAAAGCTCCATTCTTCTCTATGTACTTTCTATATTCATCTATAGTAGTAGCTCCAATACATTGGACTTCACCACGACTTAGAGCTGGTTTTAACATATTAGAAGCATCAATAGAGCCTTCTGCAGCACCAGCACCAACTAGTGTGTGTAATTCATCAATGAAAATTATAATTTGAGGGTTTTGTTTAATTTCTTTCATGATAGCCTTTAATCTCGCTTCAAATTGACCACGGTACTTAGTACCTGCTACCAAAGCTCCTAAATCTAATTGAATAACTCTTTTGTCAAATAGAATTTGAGGCACATCCCGTGTAAATATTAATTGCGCAAGACCTTCAACAATTGCAGTCTTTCCAACTCCAGGTTCACCAATTAGAACTGGATTGTTCTTTGTTCTTCTAGCTAAGATTTGAACTAATCTTTCAGTTTCATTTTCTCTTCCAATAACTGGGTCTAGTTTGCCTTCCTGTGCGAGGACTGTAAGGTCCCTTCCAAATTCATCTAAAGAGGGAGTTTTACTTTTTTCCCTTGTTCTCCCACTAACGGGTTCTCTTAATAAATTAATTGTCTGTTCTCTTGTCTCCTGGAGATTAATACCTAAACTAGATAAAACTTTAGCTGCCAGACCATCTTTTTCTCTTACGATACCAAGTAAAAGATGTTCAGTACCAATATAGTTATGACCCATTAGACGAGCCTCTTCTACTGCATACTCAAGCACCTTTTTCGCTTTAGGAGTAAACGGAATATCACCTTCAACTGGCGTATCAACACTTTTCGGTAAGTTTCTCTCTAGTTCAACTCGCAATTGTTTAGGATCAATTCCTAATTTTTGAAGTACGGCTATAGCAATACCACCGCCATCTTTTAGCAAACCAAGCAAAATATGCTCGGTGCCAAGATATTCATGCCTATACCTTTCAGCCTCTTCTCTAGCTAAAATTACCACCTTTCGGGCACGCTCTGTAAATCTCTTAAACATATTTTCGGTATCCTTAGTTTAAAGAAAAAAATTAGCGTACCGCATAGGATAATATTCAAAATTCTTAAAAAAATGATAACTATTTTTAAAGTTTTATTTTTTTTCCTTTATTTAAATATTTTACCAAATGCCATTTATAAAACAAGGATTTATTTTTCCGCCGCAATGGACCGAT
>CAYWAX010000060.1:0-10942 GCA_964456425.1 uncultured Nitrospinaceae bacterium
GGATTAAAACCCCAGGGGTATACAAATCCTTTGTTTCCTCTAGCTGCTTTAAATAAAATAGGAATAGGTCTAGGTAATCCCACATGAGTTCGTCCAGCTAGCACCCAACCCATTGCCTGAGCTCCACCTTGTGCTGCAACAAATTGAGCATCTACACCCTCTTCTTGATAATATCCAAGAAAATTACTGACCCAGAGAAATGCTAATCCGGGATTAAAAAGTGGATTTGCCATTGTTACTTTGATGTTGGATAGTTTTTTAGCCGCAAAAGTCTTATTGGTTGGCGCAAGAAGAACTAACAAACATAATATAAGAAATAATTTTAAAAAATACTTACCCATAATCGCTCCTCCTTAAGAGATAAAAAATTCTATAAAAATTAATCTTCAATAATCGCAACTGGCCTCACCCAAGCACCGCTAGCATCTTTAATATTAATTGGGAAACAGGAGAGTTTAAATCCATGAGGTTTTGGAATAGAACCAATATTTGCTACCTGCTCTATTTGAAAATACTCACGTTGTCTTCCTAAAATATGATGACATGGCATCAACGAGCCCTTTTTGCCAGCTTTGAATTCAGGAATTTGATTGCTAAAAGGTCTATCAAAACCAAATGCATCAATGCAAATTACTCTTACACCACGATCGAGTAAATATTCTGTAGATTCAATACTCATTCCTGGATGAAGCTCAGAATAATTTGGATCATCCCTTTTTTCATCAGTACCAGTCCAAAGAAGAATAATATCTCCTTCTTTAACTTCATATTCTATTTTATTTAAACAGGACTCTATATCATTTGCAGTTATCCAATCTCCAGTATTTTTATGACGCAAATCTAATACGACTCCATCTCCATAACACCATTCGAGTGGGATTTGATCTACTTTCCTTGAAACTTCTCCTGCGACTGTAGGTCCATAATGCCATGGTGCATCCATATGAGTTGCAGAATGTGTAGAAACAGTCACCATTTCGGCAGCTCCACCAACGCCGTCATGAATATCTTCTATATCTACACCCCATTTTTTTGCGGAATTAGCTCCAAATTCCTTATGATCCATATAAGTTATTTCTGGTGGACGCGGCTCGTAAGAACCATTCATCATTGGAGTACTAAGATCAATAAATTGTACTGCGCACATATTTTTCCCTTATTTCTGAGTGTAATTAATAAATTTCAAACAACCCAAAGTTTTCTTTCTTGAGGATATATAAAATCATACCCATCTTTCGTAACTACAACAGTCTTTTCAATCTGTGTTCCACCTACTCCAAAAACCTGACAGGGATTCTCAATACAAATAGTCGTTCCTTCCTCTAATGGGAAATCACTTGAAGAAGGTAGAAAGGGACTATTTGTTGGAGAAGGATCAGAAAGAACATAGGGTACTTCTCTTTGTTCTAAACCAATCGCATGACCTGCAAAATTTCCATTATGTTCTGGAAGACCCCCTTCTTGTGTGCCTTCGAGCAATGCTCTATATATTTCCGAACCTAAAACACCTGCTTTTACCTTTGAAAGACCAGCATCAAAGCCTGCTAGTGTTGCTTCCCAAATATTCAACTGTTCACTAGTTGGTTCTCCAAGAACTCCACCCCAACCAGTATCAGATTGATAATTTCCAAGTACAAGACCCGCATCAAATTTCCACATTTCCCCTTTATTTATTTTTTTATCTGTAGGAGGAAAAATTCCAGTCGCTCGCCTACCAGAACAAAAGTGAAACCACTGCCAAATTCCGCCACCTTTTCCAACTTCACTTCGGAAAACCGAGGCAATTTCTTGTTCTGTTGCGCCTTCTTTTACAGCTTCTGAAGCTGCAATACACGAACTTTCATTGAGCGATGCAGCAGCTTTCATCGCATCGAGTTCATCTTGTGTTTTTACCATTCGAATTAAACGGAACAGATCGCTAGCCTCTATTATTTCTGCTTCAGGAAGAGCATCTTCAATTTGCTTCCTAACTGTAGGATTTACCCTTTCCTGATCAAGAGCTAATCGTCCTTTATCCAAACCTCTATCGCGAAGAGCCATAGCCAGAGATGTTCCAGGACTCTTTTCTCGCTTCGAGTCATTATTATACATTCCCAAGTAAGTTTCTTCTTCTGGAGTTTCCGCCTTTTTCCCAGGTGGTTGGATCAGAGCACTTTTACCACCAAAGGTATAATGATCTTTAATCCATGATTGTTGCATAGAAACATATGTAACTTCCTGGCCAGGGACTATCAATGCAGGAGATATGGAATCATCAACAGGAAAGAGAGCGAACATATGAACAGAATATGCATATACTTTATTCGACCATCCCACCGTACCAGCAAGATATGTGACATTTTCAGGTGTACTAGCAATCAGGACATCTACATCAAATTCTTTCATCAACTTTCTTGCACGACTTTCATTTAAGTACATATATGTCTCCAATGACAACAAGACGCAAAGGTCCTAAAATTACAAATAAAATAATCGAGTAGTTGATTCAAACTAGCACTATTTTAAATACTTCGTAAATAGGATGTAGATAAAAAACTTAAAAGATGGTAATTATTATGCGTTGTAAAATAAATAATGGGGATTGGGAACAAGATAATGGAATTAAGCACAACAAAAATTAATAATGAATCTTTAAAATGGCTTGAGATCTCAGATAAACTTAGTAGAAGTAGATTTGCTTCCCGCGCGAAAACCATAGATGAAGAATCTCGATTTCCAAAAGAGAATTATGAAGACTTAAAAGAAACAGGATTACTTTCACTTTCTGTACCTAAAGAATATGGTGGAATTGGAGCAGACGCACTTACATATGTAAAAGTATTATCGAATATAGCACGAGGCTGTGCATCCACTGGTCTTACTTTTAATATGCATAGTGCGGTTGTAGACTTCATGAAACAACTTGCATCCCCTGAACAACAAGAAGAATACTTTACAAAAGTAGTAGAAGATGGTGCTATTTTTGCTTCAATTACCAGTGAACCAGGAAGTTCCTTTAGAGATAAATTATCTGTACGGACCTCAATCAGAAAATTTGAAAATAGTAAGTATAAAATACAGGGGAAAAAACATTTTTGTTCTCTATCTACGGGTGCAGATTTTTACTTCACTTGGAGTTTTTTAGATGGTTCAGAAGATTTAAAAGATGGACTCTACAATGTTATGATTCCTTCTTCCCGTCAAGGTATTGAGATATTAGATGATTGGAATACGATTGGAATGAGGGGTACTGCGTCTAATTCAATTATCTTCAATGATGTGGAAGTACATAAAGAAGAAGTAATCGGTAACCCAGGCAGTATTCTTGGTAAGGACATGAGTATGTGGTCTCTCGGATATACAGCAGTTTACATAGGAATAGCGGAAGCAGCATACGAATTTACATTAAATTACGCTAAAAATAAAAAATCTGGATTAGGAGTTCCTTTACCTCAACTAGAGAGGACTCAAAGACAGATTGGCGAAATGTCAATGATACTAGAAAATGCTCGAAGAGCTGCTGAGAAACTTGGAATGCTTCGTGGTAATATGAATAAAATGGAACTAACATTTATGTTAAACCAAGCAAAATATTTAGCGACCGAAGCCGCTAGAGAATTAGCAGAAAGAGGAATACGTCTATGTGGAGGTCTTGGTCTTCAGCGTGATCTTCCATTAGAAAGACATCTCAGAGATTCTATTGCCGGTATTGTGATGCCACCTTCAAACGATCGTTGCCTAGAAACAGTTGGACAAATCGCTCTCGGGCTAGAAGCGAAAACTCTGGATTTCCAGTAGAATACAAAAATAGTCCAAAGAAACAAAAAAATCTCATCAACAATTTTACATCAAAAGAGGAATTCAAACCCTTTTGCCAATTGAAACTCTTGCTATCATTTCAGGTTTTTGTTATTCCGTGAGTGCCGTTCTAACTCGTTTAGGAATGGATAAAAGTACAAGTCAAACAGGTAGTTTTGTAGTAGCAACAACATATCTTGTAATTACTACACTTGCTCTTCCATTAGATAACAAACCTCTTTTAGATTTGTCTTTTAATGATATATTCTTTCTTGCCGCAGGTATCTCTTCACCAGCTCTTTCCTTGCTCTTTCTATACCGGTCAATACATTTTATTGGTGTTGCTCCAACAACTGCGATAGTAAACACTAACGCTCTTTTTGGAAGTTTCCTTGCTTTCTTTATTCTGCAGGAACGTCCTTCAGATTTATTCTGGATTGGTCTCGTAATTGTCCTTTTCGGAATTTTTTTAATTTCCGAGGGACTCGATAAAATGAAAGGAAGATATCAATATCTTCTTCTTCCACTTTTGTCTGCTGTTTGCTTTGGACTATCCCATACGTTCAGAAAACTCGGCTTTGAAAATAGCGATTCATCATTCCTTACTGGAGCTTTTTTACAAGGTCTTTCAGCATGTATAGTCATGCCACTAATTCTAAAAGTTGGTGACAGAAAAAAAACTAAAACCTATGTTTTTAATTTAGAATCGCTAAAATTTTTTATACCTGCAGGTGTAGCTGTAGTTTTTGGTCAATTCTTAATTCTTCATGTCATTAAGTACGGACAAGTATCGCTTGTTTCATCAATCTTAGCAACAAATCCACTTTTCAGTTTAATTTTAACTCATATTTTCTTGCAAAAAAAAGAGAAGTTGACCCTGAAAATAATTCTGGGTGTTGTTACAATAGTTTCAGGGGTAGTAATTCTCACACTTTCAAAGTAACTTTGTTTACTTATTAAAAGTTTTTGGAGAATTTAATGGTTGAATTCAGTCTTTCAAAAGAACAATTAGAACTTCAAAAAAAGGCAAGAGATTTTGTCAACAATGAAGCTAAACCATACATAGCAGAATTGGACAAGAAACATAATCCTGAAGAGAGCGTAAGCAATTTTCTCATGAGAAGATCCTCAGAGATAGGTTTTAGAACTATGTCGATTCCAAAAGAATATGGTGGAGGAGGCATAGAAGATCCTATTACTGCGGTAATAGTCGCAGAAGAATTAGGAGTAGGAGATGTGACCTTGTCCAGTATTCCCCTTAATGGAAGAAAATTTTATCATCTCATGAACTCGGAAATCACACCCAAAGAAGTAAAAGAAAAATGGCTAAAAGCTTTTTGTGCTGATCCAGATTTTTTAATTGCAATAGCAATGACAGAACCAGACTCTGGAGGAGATAATATTTTACCCTACGATTCCCCAAACGCTGGAATTAAAACTACAGCAATTAAAAAAGGGGATTCCTATATCTTAAATGGGAAGAAACACTATATCGGACATGGAGGAATCGCTAAACTATATTGTATGTTTGTTAGAACAGACCCAACAAAAGGAATGTCAGAGGGGACATCTTTATTTTTGATTCCTGAGGGACATCTAGGTCTAAAATTCGGAAAGGTACATGATAAATTAGGTTTTCGATTGTTAAGAAATCAGGAGATCATTTTAGATAATTGCGAAGTGCCGAAAGAATGGATGCTAGGTCCTGAAAATCATGCAATAGCTGCTATGAAAGCTGGAGTAAGAAGCGATGGAATCCTAAATGCTGCACGATGCCTTGGTGTTGCAAGGAGAGCATTCGAAGAAATTACAGAATTTTGTAAAAAAAGAATTCAGGGAGGAAAACCAATTATCGAACATCAAGCAATTGCATGTGAACTTGCTGATATGTATATCAATTTAAAAGCAATGCGTTCACTCGTTTGGAATGTTGCTTGGTCCTCAGAGAACGAAACACCAGACCCTAAGCAGGTACCTGGCGCAATGGCATTTTGCACTGAAAATGCATTCACTATAGCGCATAAAGCTGCTGAAATTGCCGGGGGAAGAGGCGTTATGAAAGACGAACCCTTTGAAAAATTATTGAGAGATGCATTTTCGATTAAACACTTAGATGGGGGAAATTACATCAAACGATTTAAAGTTGCTAACGCTTTAAGAGATTCGGATCAAGATCTGAATACGTCTTTTGAACCTCCAATTGGATAAAAACTTAAACAAAAATTTACTAAGGAGATTCTATGGAATGTCAAAATAATTTTTGGCCATGGTTCTCAGATGACGAATATAAAACTAGATATGCCAGAATAAAACAAGAAATGGAAAAGAAGAAATTAGATTGCCTCATTTTATACGGGATAGGAGGATATCTAGGAACAGACCCCGGACAACCAAATGTAGTGTATGTAGCAAGCTTTGCATCTTTTGTTCAAACATATGTCATCTTTCCTCTAAACGGAGAACCCACACTTTTTGTTACTTGGGGAAATCATCTAAAAAATGCAAAACAAACTACTCCCATAAAAGATGTTCGTATTGGCGGAATGTCTCAAACTCCTTCGAACGTGGCCAAGAGATTAAAGGAATTGGGACTGGAAAATAATTCCATCGGTATTGTAGGAGCGATGGGAGCAGCAAATATTAATCTCCCGTATGATCATCACATCGAAATTACCAATGAACTTCCTAATGCAAATTTTGAGACTGTCACAAACTGGTTTGAGAATTTGCGTCTTCAAAAAAGTGAAGAAGAAATTAATTATATGAAAAAAGCTGCTTCAATGACAGATGCAGCTTATGAAGTAATGGTCCGTTCCACTAGACCAGGAGTTAGACCGTGTGATCTATACAATATAGTTTTAAGAGTATCTCAAGATATGGACGGGAAAATTCCATTTGGACATGTTGGAAGAACTCCTATGATAAATCCAGATATGATCTATGCTCATCAGTTAGCACTTACTACTCCCATTTCAATGGGAGACGTTATAATGACAGAAATTGCTGTTGGCTGGGGGGGATACTTTGGAAAAATATGGGGCACTTATTTTATGGGTGACCCTACCCAAGATTATGCAGAAATGTTTACCTTAGGCCAGGAAACGTATAAAAATCTGCACAAAAGAATAAAACCAGGAATAGAAGGAAAGGATCTTTCGAATGATTGTATCAAATCTATTGAAGACGCAGGATATAATGCAAAAACATCTATATTTGGGTGGTCTAATTACAACTCACGTCCAGATATTCGCTCTACAAGAGGAAAAATTTCGGATACTGAATTTATTTTCGAAAAAAATCAATGCTTAAATATTTTATCCTGGCCAACAGATAAAGAAGAAAGAAAAGGAATATGGATAGGAGACACTTCTCTGGTAACTGAACAAGGAATAGAAAATTTACATAAATACCCTTTATCAGAATTACATATCATTTCCTAAGCTATATTAGATTCTAGATAAAATTAACCTAAAAAACTGAATTCATATTCTTTTCATAATTGCTTCATCATTTCTTTTCGAAAAGAAAATACAATTTCAATATGAAAATTTATTTTTTTAACGGAGGAAACTAAAAATGGGTGGAGCACTTGCTATGTTTCTATTCTTAACTGCTTTTCCATACTTAGGAATTGATTGGGAAACTAACAAACAAAAAGTATCAATAGAAATTGAAAAAAGAAAAAAAGTTGCAAAAAAAGAATCTGTAAAAGTTGTAAACATAATCAAACAATCAAAAAAAAATGAACAGCAGCAAGGAAACAAGCTTCCATTTCAGGAATTCAGGAAATATATCTCTCTCATAAATACTATTTCAGGAAAAACTGACAAAAAATATTGTTCTAAGCAGGAATTATACAAAGTTGAAATAGACCCAGAACTAAATGCTTTTCTGACCACACCTAAAATGATGACTATAAGTAATAAAAGTAAAAGTATTTTTAAAATAATTTCGAAGGAAAGTACAAAAAATATTCTAGCTAGCAATTCTATGAAAAATAAGATTATGGGTGATTATATGCAACTCTGGTCTTATGAATACCAATGGAATCGAGTTCGATACGAAGAGATAGTAAAAGCATATTTGAAATCATTCGTAGAAATAAAAAATCATTTCTCTCTAAAACATAAAATGCCGGGGCAAGAAGCATCCTTCCATTCAATAAATTTACTCAATAAAATATTATCCACCAATACCAACTCCTACCCGAAAAAATCAAATATCCAATATTTAGGAATGTTTGCCCCGGTGAAAAAATTATTAAAAGATCCTATTTATGAATCAATAAGTTCTCAAATAATTGATTCAAAAGAATGGATAAAAAAAGCTAATTCTCTATTTGATAGAAGTATTTATAATAAAAGATCAACTCTTAAAATTGCACTCATTAGTAATCAACCTATAGAAATAATCAAATGGTTAATTAAAGAGGGAGCACTCAAAGAAAAACCAAAATATAAAGAAGAAACTCCTATCTTCTATGCAATTCATTCACCTCAATTCACAAAGTTAATTCTAAAAAATCAGGAAAATGCAAAGATTTCAAATCATTTCAATAAATCCGCACTACATTATTCTATTCAGTTTGAAAATGAAAAAACTACCAAATTACTTATAGACCATGGATTCAATATAAATCAAAAAACAACACAAATTGGAAAATGGCCAGAATGCTCAATTACTTCGAGGTTGTACAATCTTACTCCCATAATGTACGCAGCTAATCACAATAAAACCCATAAAATAATATTCTTATTGCTCAACTCTGGGGCCCAAACAAATCATAAGGACTCTATAAATATGAAATTTACCGATTATCTTCAAAAAAATAAAAAAATGTCTCAAAGTGCAAAAAGAAAAATTCTTGAAATGATCAAAAAAATTAAGAAAGTAGATTTGGGTAAAAAATGGATAACAAAAAATAAAAATAATAAAATTTAAAAGTATGATGAAAATTCAACGATTCAGTTTTACTCCTTTTTTTCTGGATGATGGGGCAGGCAAACCTACTGTCTGCCCGAACTTTTTTAAAGTAATCAAATACTGTATGTTGTACTTTAGGAGATATTAAATGCCAAAAATCCTTGTTTTAGAAGACGACAAAGAACAATTAGACTTATTCGTAACCTATTTGGAAAATTGGGATTTTGAGGTTATAGAGTGCAACAACTTCAATAGTGCAAAGAATGAAATAAGTGAAAATATCGATTTTGATCTTGCGATTGTCGATATAATGCTGGATTCAAATAATCAACAAAACAAAGACGGTTTTAGGTTTGCAAAAGAACTGCGCTTACAATCTGAAACTATACCCATCATATTTATTACAGCACTTGAGAGTGAGTTGGCTATGATTGCTGGCGAAAAGATGGGATGCTGGAACTATATAGTCAAACCTTACAATCCAGAGTTAGTGAGAACATCGATACATGCAGCCCTTAAGTTTGTAAATGGATTCAAAACTGACAATTATGAGCAACAAGATATTGAATATGGAGATCTGTTCTTTAGACGTTCGGAAAGCGAAGTCGAATGGAAAGGCAAAACATTCGTACCGACAATGACAGAAAGTTTAATTTTAGGTGACCTTTTAAAAAATCCAGGAATGGTAGTACAAACAGGAATTCTCTTAGATAATCTATATGAATCAGAAAACTCCAGTGCTCTACATGCACAGATTAAAAATATAAGAAATAAATTCAAATCTATCGACCCGAGTTTTGACCGAATACAACCTGTTTACCGTGAAGGATATAAGTGGGTCAAAAATACATAGCCAAGTAAAGACAATCCTCAGGGAAAAAATT
Source organism: uncultured Nitrospinaceae bacterium (assembly GCA_964456425.1). Taxonomy (GTDB): domain Bacteria; phylum UBA8248; class UBA8248; order UBA8248; family UBA8248; genus UBA3496. The sequence continues at coordinate 9,585 of CAYWAX010000060.1, forward strand.
ATGAAAAAATTTGGCTTCCGCACTACCAGTATTACCTTCAAAGCCTTGTGTATAATTCTTCCAATTCAATTCTTATTTCTTATTTTAGGATATAGACATGTTCAGGACTTAATCTTTGAAGCAGAAAACGAAAAAAGAGAAAAGTTTGAATCGGAAAAAAGTGCTCTAGAAGAAATATTGAAAGAATATCCTGCCTTAAGCCTCGCTAAATTTAGCAAATTTAGTACTCAAAAAGAAAACAAAAGTTTAATCCCTATCTATGTGAAGAATTCCAATATCAAAAGTGAACCCACTATTGAATGTATAGAAGAAAAACAAAAACGATCATTCATTGATAGGATGTCATACGTGGAAAACAAATTACGGATTAGCATTTCTATTGTTGAGGATTCATTTATTTTTTCCGGAAATTTCGGAGGACATGACATAGAAGATAAAGATTATATAAAAATTCATTTATCTTATAAAAACAAGAATACAAATCTAATCAAAGCAATGTTCATAGAAAAAAAATATGACGACCCTAAAAATGAAACAGAAGGTACTTTTCAACTAAAAGAAATAAAAGAATGGATTATTGATAATAGTGAGTCCTCTTGGAAAAAATACGGAGGAGATGGAGATTATGCACACGGGTCATTCGTTATTGCTTTAAAAGGTAAGAATATTATTCAAGAAATCCATAAAATACGATTATCTTTACATGACTCCTATAATAAAACACTCTGCAAAATTTCTCCTGAAAATATTTCGTTCTTTTTGACCGGAGTATTACAAGAAAAAATGAACGAAATACATAAAATGACAAATGGCATAATAATTAAGGATTCAAAGGGGGAAACTATTTTTAAAAAAAATGAAAATAGCCCGTTCTATTTAAATAAACAAAAAAAACAATCTTCCCTCGTATCCCTTGGGGAAACGCTTGTAGGTAAAAAAAATTCTCCGATGTGTCAGTATATAAAGAAAATTTCAGGAGAGAAAACGCTCAGCAAATCATCAAAGTGTTCATTTCTTTTTGACAAAACTGTGTACATTTGGTCACAGCAAAGGGTCTTAGAAGAAAGATTTTTTGCAATTTATAACATAGCAGCTATTGGAACTATAGTGATTGGAGTAACCACTATACTATTTTTGCTACTACTTACATACATAGGATATCGCTATAACAGTTTGCAAAAAGAAATAAATAATTATATTTCTAGCGATGGGGAAATTCTTCCAACCGTAGAAAAAATGAAAAGTGACAAAAATGACGAAATTGGAATTTTAGCGAAAATACTCAAATTAAGCTTTTTGAAAATCAGAAAGCGAAATACATTTTATGTAAAAATGTCGGATTTTCTAAGACATGAACT
>CAYWAX010000061.1:0-10847 GCA_964456425.1 uncultured Nitrospinaceae bacterium
ATGGGGGTCTTCTTTTTTCAATATTAGATGATGTGATGGCTAATTGTCTGTTTTTGAAAGGTATTAAATGTTATTCTGCAAGAAGTGAAATTCGTTATAGATCCCCAGTGCAGATTAATACTCCTCTTAGGTTTGAAGGTTTTATAGAAAACTCTAAAAAATCATTTGTGTTTTTGAGAGGACTAGGATTTACGATTAAAGATGATAAATTAATTGCAGAGGTTAAAAGTACTTTTATAAAAAAGAAATTTGACAGTAATTAATTTACTCGGGTTTGTCAGTTATATCGGAAAGAATTTTGCCTTGTAATTCGAGATGTTTTATAACCATTATTTCTGCTTTTTTAGCTTCATTCCCAAGAATGTGATCAAGAATTTTTTCATGTTCTTCCATTGATGATTTGAGTCGTCCAGGGACTTGTAAAGTTATAATTCTAGTTTTTAAAATCTGTCGTCTTAGATTAGTGATAACTACTTTTAATTTTTCATTTTTACACGAGTTTGTTATAAATTGGTGGAATAACTGATTTGTTTCCCAATATTTACTTACTTCACCCAATTGCTCAAATTTTCTTAGTTCTTCTAATAATTTTTCTAGATGTTCTCTGTTTTTTCCACGAGATAAGAGAGGTGTTGCTAATCTTGTGGCTAGTCCTTCCAATACACTCGTAATCATGTAGAGATCTTTTATTTCTTCTTTAGTTATTTTTGTTACGAATGCCCCTTTATGTGGATAGATAGTTATATAACCTTCAACTGCGAGTTCTCTAAAGGCTTCTCTCAGAGGAGTTCTACTTACTCCTAGAGAATTTGTTAACTGTGTTTCAATCAATTTTTCTCCGGGCTTTAGGCTACCTTTTAAAATAGATTCTTTTACCTTATCTACGACTATTTTACTTAAGGATTTAGGTTTATTTATTCTAGTTGGATTAAACAAAACTATTTTCCTTTAAATTATGTTCTTCTCGCGAAGATGTTCAATTTCTGAATTTGAAATATCAAGATAGTTCTTAAGAATTTGATTCGTATGTTCCCCTAGACTTGGAGGAGGCATTCTAATACTTCCAGGAGTAGCAGACATTTTTATAGGCACACCCGTTATTTTCGTTTTTCCAATTTCCGGTATTTGAATCTCTTGTACCATTTCTCTTTGAATAACTTGCGGATTGTTAAGAGCGTCTTCTAAATTATTAATTGGGCCACAAGGAATTCCATTATTCCTAAGAATTTCAATTATTTCTTTTAATTCATAATTTTCAAAAAAAGGAATAAGTATTTTTTCTAACTCTTCTCTATTTTTGACTCTTTCTGCGTTTATTTGAAATCGTTGGTCATCTTTAATTTTATCCAGTCCTACTGCATCGCAAAACTTTACCCAAAGTGAATCATTTCCTACACCTAAATTAAGGAAGCCGTCCTTGCATTTATATGTTTCATATGGAGTAATTGACGGGTGTCTATTACCTCTTCTATTAGGAACCTTCCCAGTAGCAAAAAAAGCATTTGCGTGATACGTAAGTAGTGAAATTTGCCCATCTAACATACTTATATCAACCATTTGTCCTTTCCCTGTTTTTTCTCTAGTGTAAAGACCTAGAAGTATTCCTTGCGCTGCCAACATCCCAGCAGTGATATCGCCAATTGATGCTCCGACTTTTGTAGGAGGTCCATCAGGTTCTCCTGTTATACTCATGATGCCCCCTTCTCCTTGAATTACTACATCGAATCCAGGCTCATTTTTTCGGGGACCTGTTTGTCCAAATCCTGAGACTGAAGCAAAAATTATTTTATCATTAATTTTCTGTATTTCTGACCATGGAAATCCGAGATTATCTAAAGTGCCAGGTCGAAAGTTTTCTACCATTACATCACATTGTTTGATGAGCTTTCTAAGTATTTCTTTTCCTTTATTTTCTTTTAAATTTAAAGTCATACTTTTTTTATTTCTATTCACAGAAATAAAATAGGTACTTACTCCTTTTAAAAAAGGAGGTCCCCACCCTCGGGTATCATCTCCATTTTTAGGATTTTCTACTTTTATTATTTCTGCGCCCATATCTCCTAACATCATTGTGCAATATGGCCCTGCTAAAATTCTTGTTAGATCTAAAACTTTAATGTTCTCAAGTGGTGCATTCATTATTTTGATTCCTTAGTTTTGTATCAGAGAAATTAAAAATCCGGCAGCAATTGCAGAGCCAATTACACCGGCAACATTTGGTCCCATTGCATGCATGAGTAAAAAATTCTTTGGATTTTCTTCTAGTCCTATTTTCTGTACAACTCTAGCTGACATTGGAACTGCACTTACTCCAGCAGCACCAATCATCGGATTAATAGGAGTTTTACTAAAGAAAGACATAATTTTTCCAAAAATAACACCAGTTGCAGTTCCGATCGCAAATGCAAATAATCCTAAAATTAATATCCCAATTGTTTCCCATTTAAGAAAGCTCTCGGATGTCATGGATGCGCCAACTGAAACACCTAGAAAAATAGTCACAATGTTAAGAAGAGAATTTTCGGTAGTTTTGACAAGCCTCTCAACTAAACGTGATTCTCGAAAAAGGTTACCTAACATTAACATTCCAATTAAAGGAATTGCTGATGGAAGTAATAATCCAGTAAATATAGTCGTAATAATTGGAAATAAAATTAAAATTTTTGGATTGATTGGAGGTGGAGGCTGCATTTCACGAGATCTTTCTTCTTTTGTAGTCAAAGCTTTTATTATTGGTGGCTGTATTACAGGAACGAGAGCCATATAACTATATGCAGCTACAGCAATTGGACCAATAAGTTCGGGGGCTAACTTAGAAGCGGTATAAATTGCCGTAGGACCATCAGCGCCTCCAATTATTCCTATTGCCGCAGATTGCGATAGGTTGAATCCTAGGAGGATACTGCCTAGCAATGTTGTGAAAATTCCAAATTGTGCCGCAGCACCCAAAAGTATAGTTTTTGGATTAGAAATTAACGGGCTGAAATCTGTAAGTGCTCCAATACCCATAAAAATTAAAGGTGGAAATATTCCTAATTTAACTCCGTAGTAAAAAAAATTTATTAATCCTCCTTCTCCAAAAATACTTGAATTTGGTAAATTCGATAACAACATTCCAAATCCAATTGGGATAAGTAAAAGAGGTTCAAATCCTTTCGATATTGCTAAAAAAAGTAAAATACATGCGATAGTTATCATTAAGATACTACCGAGATTTATAGAGTAGATACCAGATACTACGAAAAAATCGTTTAGGGAATTAACTAAATCGTTCATTCTATTTTAATTAACTCCTGTCCGGCTTCAACTTTTTCTCCTCTGCTTACTAGAATTTCTGAAATCTTTCCATCTGTTTCAGCAGTTATGATATTTTCCATTTTCATTGCCTCTAATACTAATAATTTTGTGCCAGAAGATACTGTTTGACCAACTGTCACATCAACGGAAATGACCTCCCCTGGAAGTGGTGCTTGAATATTTCGAGAAGAATCAGAAGAAGATTGATTTTTATTTATTTGTTCACTTTCATCTTGAATTTCCACTATGTGATCAACACCATCCACACAGATCTTTAATTTCCCTGGGGTTTCTAGTCTTTCAGCAAGAATCTCATATTCTTTGTTATTAACTTTTAATGAAAATTTTTTCAATTTATTCCCCCAGTTATGTTCGGATTAATTCTGGATTCTAGTTTCCAATTTGACTCATCTCTGGAAACTTTTGGAATATATATTTCTTCATTCGATTGTCCTAAAAAATATGCTGCAGATGCAGAAAGAACGAGAGAAATATCTAAATCATTTTTTGTGAACTCTTTTGTTTTGCTTTTATTTAGAAGAAACCGGAGTACTTTTATCATCAGAAATAGAAAAAAAAGTGATATAAAAACAAAGATTGTGCCAATAATCGTTAATTTTATTCCTTCATGTAAAAGTGAATCCACTTGGTAATGTCCTTAAATTAAAGAGGTATATTCCCATGTTTTTTATTTGGACGACTTTCTCTTTTGGTAGATAGTAATTCAAGGCAGTTAATAAGTTCTCTTCTAGTATATCGAGGCTCAATTATAGTATCTACAAAACCTTGTTTTGCAGCGGTATAAGGTTTAGCAAAAAGTTCTTTGTAATTCTCTATCTTTTCTTGTCTGGTTGCTTCAGGGTTTGTAGATTCTTCTATCTCTTTTCGAAAAATAATATTAGATGCGCCATCAGGTCCCATTACTGCGATTTCAGCTGTAGGATAAGCAAAAACATAATCATATCCAAGACCTAAACCACTAAGAGCTATATAAGCTCCGCCGTAACTTTTGCGTAGAATAACGGCAATTTTAGGAACTGTTGCTTCACTGTACGCATAAAGTACTTTTGCTCCATGACGAATTACACCACCATACTCTTGTTGTATTCCCGGCAAATATCCCGGGACATCTACAAGATTAATAATAGGAATATTGAATGAATCGCAAAACCGAACAAAACGTGCCAGTTTATCTGAACTGTTTATATCTAAAACACCTGCGAGATGAGTTGGCTGATTAGCAATAATTCCGACAGAATTTCCATTTAATCTTCCAAAACCAATTACTATATTCTTAGCAAATTCGGATTGAACTTCTAGAAAATCTCCATTATCGAAAACATTAGAAATAATTTCTCTTACATCGTAAGATTGTGTAGATGAAATCGGCACAATCTTTTCCAAAGCTTCATTTTCATCTGCGGGGAAATCCGAAACTTCTGCAATAGGTCCATTATTTACGTTATTTGATGGTAAAAAAGACAATAATTTCTTTACAAGATTAAAACAATCTTTTTCGTTTTTAGATGTAAAATGAGTATTTCCACTTTTTTTAGAATGTACTTCAGCCCCACCTAAAGCCTCAAATGTAACTTCCTCTCCCGTTACTGATTTAATTACGTCAGGTCCTGTAATAAACATTTTACTAAGTCCTTCGACCATAAATATGAAATCCGTTATAGCAGGAGAATAGACTGCACCTCCGGCACATGGCCCAAGGATAATAGAAATTTGAGGAATAACGCCTGAAGATAATGTGTTTAGTCTGAAAATCTGTGCATATCCATGTAAGGATAGAACTCCTTCTTGTATTCTTGCTCCCCCTGAATCGAGAATTAAAATTATTGGGACTCCATTTTCTAAAGCTAATTTTTGAATACGAATGATCTTCTTTGCATGAATTTCGCCGAGTGAACCTCCAAGTGTCCCAAAATCTTGGGCTCCAATAAAAACTTTTTGTCCAGAGATTTTACCGCTTCCAGTTATGACTCCATCTCCCTGACTCCGCTTAGAATCCATTCCGAAATCAGAAGATCTAGATTCCATCAATAAACCTAATTCAGAAAAAGTATTTTCGTCTAGCAAGAGGGAAATCCGTTCTCTAGCTGTTAATTTACCTTGTTGATGTTGTTTTTCTTCTGCCGCAACACCACCTTTCTTAGATGCTTCACTCATAATATTTCTGAACTCGTCCAAATTATTTTCCATGAAAAATTTCTCTCTTTTTAATTTTAGTATATTGTATACAATCTTAGTATATTAACAAGCTTGTTTTTTGTAAAAAAATATAACTAAATTACCATTTTGGTTTCCCAGCGTGCAGCAGTTGCCCTGGTAATTGGCGAGATAATGTTTTTTCTAAGTAAGATACTACTTCTATAATTTTTTTCAGGTCAATATTCGTTTTATATCCCATTTCGTGAAGCATATTAAGTGTATCCTCTGTACTTATATTTCCAGTCGCCCTTGGTGCGAAGGGGCAACCACCAAGACCTCCTATTGAAGAGTCAAAAGTCTGAATCCCAATTTGTAAACCTGCATAGACGTTTGCAAGCCCTAAACCTCTAGTATTATGAAAATGTAGTGAATATTTTACGTCGGAAGCGATATTTCTTATTTTTTCAGTTATATATTTTACATGCTTTGGATTTGACATGCCCACAGTATCCGCTAAACAAATTTCATCACATCCCATTTGAATATATTCTTTAATTATCCATTCAAGGGAATCAAAAGATATATTGCCTTCGTAAGGGCAACCGAATGCTGTTACTACTGCACCACGTATTTTTATATTATTTTCGATTGCGATTTTAGAAACTTCTTTTGATTTATTAATCATTTCTAAACGCGAAGCTCTTAAGTTCTTGTTGTTAAATGTTTCACTACTTGATACAAAAAGACTTATTCTATCTAAATTACATTCTAAAGCTCTTTCCATACCGATTATATTAGGGACAAGTGCCTCATATTTAACCCCGTCTTTTCTTTTAATGTTTTCCATGACCTGTTTCGCATCTGATAATTGGGGAACATGTTTCGGACTTACAAAACTTGTCACTTCGATTCTTTCAACACCAGAATTTGTAATCAAATCTATAATTTTGATTTTCTCATTAGTGGGAATAAATTCTTTTTCAATTTGCATGCCATCTCTTGTCCCAACTTCGACTATTGTAATTTTGTTTTCTTTAGGCATTTTAACCTCTTTGTATTTTTTATTACGTTTTCATAACAGGTTATTATCAAGGAGTAAATGTATGGATGTTGCTAAGATGTCTATATTTATTGTTGAAATCTAGCCCGTATCCGACTACGAAAAAATTCTCTATTGTAAAACCTATATAATCTGCGTTACAGTCTACAATTCGGCGAGAAGGTTTATCAAGAAGTACACATGTATTTATTGATAATGGTTGATGGTCAATAATTGTTTTTTTTACTGTTGCTAGAGTTTGACCAGTATCCAAAATATCATCTATTAATAATATATGTTTGTTCTTTATAGTTCCTATCTCTACAATATCCAATTCTATGTTTCCTGAACTATTTGTTTTATTCCCATAACTAGAAGCTTTTATAAATCCTAAAGTGGTTTCTCTTTTTAAGTTCACAAGAAGATCTGATGCAAAAAAAGCAGCCCCTTTTAAAATAATTATTACATGTAGAGATTTAGATAAAATCGTTTTTTCTATTTCCCTACAAAGGGATTTAATTCGTTCTTCAATAGATTCTTTTGAAATAATTATTTCGCCAATTCCCATTTATAGGACTACCTTTTATTCATATTTAAAAAAAATTATAAATTTGAAGTTTTAAATTATTTAAGTTGTATCTTATATTCTAATCTAACGCATTCTTATTATAAAAAAGAGGATTAAAATGGAAACGGTATTGAAAAGGACAAAATATCTTTTCAATAGTTTGCTGTTTATTTTTAAACCTGATTTAATTTTTGATATTGGAAGTTTGGATGGAACGGATGGAATTAGAATTAAGAACTTACTTCCTGACTCTACAGTTGTTTCTTTTGAGGCTAATTCATTAAACTTTAAGAAAATGCAAGATAATCCTGTTTTCCACGATAGGAATATTTTAATTATAAATAAAGCGGTGTCGGATTTTGATGGAGAGTTAGATTTTTATGAAGAAGAAAAATTTATTAAAAAAGATGGAAAAGATAATAGACATGGTGGAGTAAGTTCTACAAGAGTAAGAATTGATAATATTAGTAAAGGACATAAAAGAGTAAGAGTACAAGCTATAAGAGCAGATTCTTTTGTGTTGGATTTGCCAAATCTTCCAAAGCGAATAGCTCTTTGGATAGATGTGGAAGGAGGAGCATATGAAGTTTTGAACGGTTTACACAAAGTAAAAGATCTAGTTAGTTTTATTCATGTTGAAGTAGAGACAGAACAAGTTTGGAAAAATCAAAAGACTAAAAACGAAATTTTACTTTTGTTAGAAAGAGAAGGTTTTGTGACTATTGCAAGAAGTCGTAAATTATTACAGCACGACATAGTTCTAGTAAATAAAAAACATTTTTTAGATAAAAAGATTCTTATTTTAATTGCTAAAAATTTATGTAAATATCTTGGTCCTCTCTCTTATAGATTTTTAAGAATTTTTTTATAATAAATTTTCGTACAATTTTTTCAAATCTGCTTTGTTTGCAGGAACGGGGTTTGTTTTTGCTTGATTACTTTCAGCTGCGTCTTTTGACATTATTTCTACATTTTTGTCTGTTATATCAAGCTCTCTAAGAGTTTTAGGTATTTCTATATCACGAGCTAATTCATCAATTTTCTTGATAGCGTCTTCAGCTTGTTCAAGTTCATTTTGACTTTTCGAATCTTTACTATCTTTGGATAGTAAGGTATTTATCTCTGCATATTTCTTCTTCATTTTTGGCAAGTTGAATTTCATTACTGGAGGTAGCAAAATCCCGTTTGCAGTTCCATGATGTAATTCATGGTAGGCCCCAAGAGGGTGGGCAAGTGAGTGAACTATTCCAAGTCCAGTATTTCCGAAAGCTCTTCCTGCAAGTGTTGCGGCAAGTGAAATAGCATCAGCAGATTCCTCAATACTTCGGTCAACAACGTATTCCCTTGCATATCTTCCAATCAATTGTATTGATTGATTTGCGAGACCCTCTGTCCATGGAGAGGATTTTGGAGAGCCTATAGATTCTATCGAATGAGTTAATGCATCCATTAGCGCACCTGCAGCAAGTTCTCTTGGTAGTTTAGCGAGGAGAGAAGAATCAATAATCGCAAGTTTTGCAAACATAGTGTCATTTCTTACAGTTGTTTTAATCTTCAGTTCTGTGTCTGTTACAATTGAACTATTTGTAACTTCACTACCCGTTCCAGCGGTAGTAGGAATTGTTATTAAAGGAGGGCTTGATTTGAAAATTTTACCTATTCCGTACCAGTCACTTAGTTTGCCACCGTTAGCAAATAAAACTGATACAGCTTTTGCAGTATCCATAGTACTTCCACCACCAGCAGCTATAAAACTATCGCAGCCTGTTTCTATAAATTTATTATTGGCATTTATAATACTGATGTCTGATGGGTTTGCCTCAACTTTGTCATAGAGTTGAAAATTTATTTTTGATTTCTCAAGACTCTCAAATACAACGTCAATTGCGCCGCTAGATTTTAATCCTGGGTCAGTTAGAACCATTGGTGAATTCATTCCTAATTTTGTACATTCTTCTCCTAATTTTAAAACGGATTGTCGTCCAAAGATTACTTTAGGTCCGGATGCGATATCAAAGTTTAGACTCATATTTTATTCCTTATAATTTTTTTATGAAAAAAAACATTTATTCTGTACAATGATTTTTGAAATCATCTTTAGTATCAAAATCATGAAAAGAAGTTTCATGATCTATTTTAACTTTTTTGACTGCAAGTGGGAATTCGGTATTTGTTTTTCTATAAATGTCCCGTGCTCCCTTATCACCGACTATTTTAAGTAATTTTTCTCGGAGTAGAGAAGAAAAAAGAATAGGATTCCCTCTCTTTTTTCCTTTAAATGGAGCAACAATAAGTATCTCTTCTTTTTGATTTAGATAAAATGTATTGATAATTTTATTTATTATTTCTTTCGAAATAAAAGGTTGATCAGCAAGCCCGAATAAGTAACCGTCTGTATTCTTATTGGTAGATAAAATTCCTTCAATAACACTTGAACTTTGACCGGTTTTATATTTTTTATTTGATACAAATTTCAGATTTAATCCATTAAGTGCAGATTTAATTTTCTGTTGCTCGTGCCCGACAACAACAATTATTTCATATGGCTCTGTCTCAAGATAGATTTCTACAGTTTTTCGAATAAGAGGTACTCCATCGATTTTAACAAGGAGTTTATTTCCGTTGTATCTCTTGGAGAGACCTGCAGCAAGAATTATAATCGAAATTTTATTTGGAGTATCCATCTTATTTTGTCTTTAATAGATTAAGTAAGATATAGTGATAGAGACTTATTCTAAAATTTAAAACATAATACTATCACTGAATTGATAAATTCTATCATTAAGCGTTAAATAAACTCAAAATTGTTAGTAATTTCAAACCATACGAATCAGGAGGATAAGATATGGGATATAAGAATCATGAGATAGTAGATCTCACTCAGCCTATTTTTTCGGGAATGCCTGTTTTTGTAGGACATCCAGATACTTGGCGTTGGACTAATATGACTCATGAAGAAAGTGCTGCTAGTGGCAGATTTGAAAGTGAGATGAGTTATTATTCAGGTATTGTTCAAATGTGCGAACACGGACCTACACATGTTGATTCAATAAGTCACCTTGATCCATCTCCTAGTGCAAAGCATATAGATGAAATGGATTTTAATTTTTTCTATAGCAGAGGTATAGCAATTGATTTTGAAGATGTCGAAGACAATAGTTATATAGATGCAGAGAAAGTAAAAGAGAGATTGCAGCATTATAATTTGGAAATTAAACAAGGAGATACACTTCTTTTCACCTATGGTCATTACAAAAGGCATTATCCTAAAGATTCTTATACAACTCATTATGCGGGTTGGACAAGAGATGCTGCAGAATACGTTTATAAAGAATGTGGAGCTTTAAATGTTGGAACTGATGCTCCTAGCATGGATATGGCTCACAGCCCAGAATACCCGTGTCATCTCGTTTGTCGTGAGTTAGGAAGGACCAACACTGAGAATTTGTATAATATAGAAAAAGTTGTGGGTAAGGAATTTCTTTATATTGGATTACCTCTAAAAATAAAAGGTGGGTCAGGTTCTCCAATTAGAGCAATTGCTGTACTTAACGCGTAGTCTAAATAATTAATTTCATTGTATATGGGGGTTTTTATGGCAATGGATCCGAAGCATTTCCGAAATACATTGGGCAGATTTGCTACAGGTGTAACAGTTGTAACTGTAAATAATGGAGAAATCTCACGTGGGATGACAGCAAATGCTTTTTCGTCTGTATCTCTAGATCCACCTTTAATACTTATTTGTGTGGATCAAAATGCAACATGCTTGGAAATGATCAGGAA
>CAYWAX010000062.1:0-10747 GCA_964456425.1 uncultured Nitrospinaceae bacterium
AGCAATAGAAGTCTCTACTTTTAGGGATTAAAAAGTCTTTTGTGTTTTATAGTTTTTTTAATTTTTGGAGAACAAAATGCCACAATTGGATTATATTGGAACTTCCCCTACTAAAAGTGATGCTGTTGTTAAGGCAGTTGGCGATACAATTTATGGTGACGATTTTCGCTTGCCTGGTGAGCTTTATGGGAAAGTAGTTCGTGCAGAAATAACTCCAGCACGTATAAAAAAAATTGATGTAAAAAAAGCACTTTCTATTCCGGGAGTACATTGTGTTCTTACAGCCAAGGATATCCCAGGACAAAATGCAGGGAGATATCCTGATTTTCCATTGCTAGCAAATGAGATTGTGCTAGATATTGGAGATCCTATCGCTCTTATAGCTGCAGAAAATAGAGATTTAGCAGAAGAAGCAGCTAAATCAATTAAAATAACTTACGAGAAATTATCTGGTTCATATGATTTTAGAGATTTAAAAAATGCTGAAATAGTTTGTGACTGGAAAACATTAAAATCTCCTAATAATTCTCAGAAATTTGATATAGATAAAATAATTCAAAACGCAGATGTTGTTATAGAGAACACATATACTTCCTCATGTGTCGACCACGCTTTTATTGAACCTGAGGGTGGTATGGCTTGGGTTGATGAAAGTGGATTAGTCAATATTCGTGTTCCAACTCAAGGAATTGAAAACTATAAAAATGTTGCTAGCGTATTGGGTCTTCCAGCGAGTAAAGTTCGATACGATTGTCCAATGCTTGGTGGAGCTTTTGGTGGAAAAGAACATCCACAGTTGGGTGCATTCCTTGCACTTTTATCCATAGAAACCGGTCGTCCAGTAAGAATGGCTTATACGCGGGAGGAAACAATTAATTCAGGTAGTAAAAAACATCCTTTTGAAATGAAATATATCTCTGCAGCGAATAAAGATGGAATGTTAGTTGCGATCGATGTAGATATTATCGGTGATGCTGGAGCTTATGTTACAAATAGTAAAGGTCTATTGTTAGGAGCTTTGGTTGTTAGTGGTGGTCCCTATAACTATCCTTATGCAAGGGGAAGAGCAAGAGCAATTCTTACAAACAACCCTTTTACTGAGGCAATGAGGGGAGTTGGTGCTAATCAGGTATGTTTTGCTTATGAATCTCAAATGGACGAATTAGCAATCAAGTTGAAAATTGATCCTACCGAATTTCGCCTCAAAAATACAATTAAAAAGGGTGAAACTTTAATGCAGAATCAACCAGTTCCTGGAAGGGTGATGCTCCCAGAATTGTTTGAGTCTGTAGCGAAAAAAGTTGGAAAAAGAAAGAATAATAAAAAAGAATCACGGGTTTCTTCCCCTTGGGTTAAAGGTTTTGGAATTATTGGTAACATAGGAGGTTATGGCAGACCACTTAATGCTGGCGATGCATTTCTGTCTATAGATGATGATGGAAGTGTTCAACTGCGTGCTGGTGCATCAGATGTTGGTGCAGGTCAGACCCAAACGTATTGCCAAATTGCTTCAGAAGCGTTAGGGATTCCTCTTTCAGACATATCTCCAATTCTGTCTGATTCACACATCACTCCTTTAGCTGGAATTACTGCTGGAAGTAGGCAAACTATGGTTTCAGGTGGTGCAACTTTCGATGCAGGTATGCAATTACGTGGGAGATTGTTGGAGGTAGCTTCTGAACTTCTTGAAGTGTCAAAAGAGGATCTAAATATTCGTGACAGTATTATTTCAGTAATAAGCAGTCCTAAAAAATCTGTAAAGTTAACAGAAGTTATTAAAAAATGTAAAGAAGAGAATGTCCCATTGCATGCAACTGGAAATGTTAAATTTGGGAAGCATGAATATGAAGGAAACGAGATATACGGTGCTGGAGGTGGTTGGCTAGACTATGTTTTTGGTGTTCATGCTGCTGAAGTGAAGGTAAATAAAGAAACAGGTGAGGTCATAGTTTTAAATTATTGGTCAGGACATGACGTTGGCCAGGCAATCAATAGTCAACATGTAGAAGGACAGTTTGAAGGAGGTACAATGATGGGGATTGGTCATGGATTAATGGAGGAAATCCTCGTCAAAGATGGTAAAGTGCTTACTGAACATTTTGAAAGTTATTTGATACCAACTGCTTCTGAAACTCCCGAGTGGGAGAATGTTATTCTTGAGTCAGGAGAAGGACTAGGTCCATATGGGGCAAAAGGTATAGGGGAGCCTCCATGCACTGCAGGGGCTGCAGCTGTTGCATGCGCAGTCAGTGATGCTATTGGAAAGCGTATAAAACAAATTCCTGTTACTCCAGGTCATGTTCTTGAGGTTTTAGGTAAAATAAAATAAATAATTTTACCTAAATTTCTTCGAATTCAGCGGAATGCTCAACTATGATCCCTCTTTGAACGCTTTGACTAGCAGGACACCCTTTGTCGTGAACCTTTAGGGCTCTTTCTGCATCTTCTTTCGTCCCTTTAGGGATTTTTACAGTATAGTTAATTTTAATTTTTGTTATTAATGGCATTCCTTCAACGTTTTCAATATAACCCTCTACGTGTCCAACTAGATTATCTGGATAGGTTGAAATTCCACGCGCTTCCAGCGCGCTACTCATATTCCCAGTTAGTCAACCAGCTACAGATGCAACTAGATGGTCTAAAGTCGCCGGTCTTTCCTCTTCTGGTTCAACTTTATAAAAATTCTTTATTCCTCCATGCACACCGTAAGGAACAGGGTCACTTGGGAATGATTCAAAAAACCCCGTTTTCATAGCTTTTCCAGGTTCTTTGATAATCTTTGCTTTTGAGATGTGTATAATATTTTCTTTTTCAGACATAGTAACCTCCTGTTAATTTTTCTTAGATACTTCTTAGTTAGTAACAAGGAAATGTGTCAATAATCGAATTAAACAGCTAATTTTATTTCTTTTTAGAATTGAGACACAGAACAGCTTTCCAATAATTAAATACGTTTACTCGTTCCTGTGCGATTAAGGATAAATCATTACTTTTTAAAAGAGGATCTAAATCTAGAGTTGTTTCCCATCCGATTTTTTTACATGCGCCATTGATCAATTCTTCAAATTTGGCTAGGAAAAAATTCTGACTTTTAAAGTGATTGATAAAGACTATTCTGCCGTTAGGTTTACAAACACGACATATTTCGGATACTACTTTTTGAGGGTCAGGTGCAGCACTAACTACATAACAAGCAGTTACACAGTCAAAAGAATTGTCTGGAAATTCCATTTCTTGTGCGTTCATTACAGAGAGAGTGACATTTTCTAAATGAAGATCTCTTACTTTTTCTTCAGCTTTTTCTAGCATCTTTGAAGAAATATCAATACCTATTATTTCAGAAGTATTAGGGTACAATGGGAGTGATAGTCCTGTGCCGACTCCTACCTCAAGTAATTTTTCGTCTGATTTAAGCTCTAAAAGTTCAACTCCAACATTTCTTCCTTCGCTAAAAATCTTTTTGAAGAAAATGTCATAAAACTTTCCCCAACGGTCATAAATCTTTTCTATTGAATAATGATTGTCCAAAGTAAAATTTCCTTGGTTAAAAAAACTTTTAAAAAATATTGATAAAAATTATCTCATACTAGTATAAATTTCAAGCAAATTTATTTTTGTAATTGTAATTGTTTTTAATAAGTTTAGATTAGTATCAAATTATTATAAAATATAATATATATTTTTATTTTTAAAATTTTGGTTTTTCCCGCCTTTTAAATTTTTTATCTTACAGGAATATATAATTGGCTTTGTTTTTTGTTGTAAAATTCTGTTTTGGTCTTTTTCTTATCTCAAAAGGTGCAAGTTGGTTCGTTGATGCATCTGTCTCAATAGCAAATAAGTTAAGAGTTCCAAAGATATTAATTGGTGCGACATTAGTTAGTGTTTTCACAACTTTGCCTGAGTTTTCAGTTTCCTTTCTTGCTTCTGTAAAAAATCAACCAGACACATCATTTGGTAATGCGGTAGGTTCGGTTATTTGTAACTTAGGTTTGGTATTATCTGTAACCGCAATTATTAGTCCAATTAAAAAAAATGGGGAAATAAATTCAAAAAGTTTTCTTATGTTACTTATAGGTGTTTTCCTATATTTATTTTCTTATTATTTTGATCATGGTTTTATAAGTAGAACATTAGGAATAATTTTATTGTTAATTGCGGTCTTGTATTTGATACTCTCATCGTTAACAAAGAATTCTGAGGAATCTACAGAGAATTGTTCGGATAGTTTGTTTAAAATAATCTTGTTTTTTATTTTTGGTGGTTCGTTTGTTTTAGTTGGAAGTTATCTTGTTGTTAGTAATGTTATTCCTATAGCAAAGTTGATAGGTGTTCCTGAAATTATAATTGCTCTGACAATAGTAGCTATTGGGACATCTTTACCGGAATTAGTTATGGCAATTACTTCCTCTTTAAAAGGTTACAGTGGTATTGCTCTGGGGAATGTCGTTGGAGCTAATATTCTCAATTTAACTTTGGTTATTGGTTCTGCTGCACTCTATAGTCCTCTTAAAATAAAGGAAAAAACCTACTTGTTTGATTTGCCATTTATGATTTTATTCATGAGTTTATTTTTGTTTTTTATTATATTCAGAAAAAAAATAAATAAAATTTCCGGTTTTTTCTTATTAGCGACCTATATTTTTTATTTAACAGTTTCGTTTTTTAATTAGATGTAGATTAATAATTTTTTAATGTAGATGTTTTATTCTCAGTGGATTAAAATTGATTTTTTTGTTCTCATTTGATTTTTTTAAAATCTAAAAAGATTAGAGGAAAATAATGAACCATTCTTTAACTTTTAAAATAAGTTTGCTTTTTTCAATTCTTTTTCTTTTTTTTCAAATTTCTATTCTAGATGCAAAAAAAAATATAAATATTGACAAATCAAAGATAATTGTTGCGTCAGTTAATGGATATAAGATCACTATGGCTGATATAGATTTTCGACTTAGTTTACTTTCTTCTGCAATGAAACTTCGTGTTAAAAAAAACAAAAAAAAATTTCTTGAATCAATTGTCCGCTCTGAATTACTTTTTCAGGAAGCTAAAAGACTTGGAGTAGGGACTAAAGAAGAAGTTGTTAGGTTATCTTCATTGACAAAAAGGAAAATTTTTAAAGATTTTTTTCTTAAAGATAAGGTTTACTCTAAAGTAAAAGTTGGTGATGAAATTCTGAAAAAATTCTTTACTGTTAATAGAAAGAGATTTAGAAGGAAAGAGTCGGTAACATTAAGTCATATAGTTGTTAAGACCAAAAAAGATGCTTTTGAAGTTCTGAAGTTTATAAAGAGTGGAGAAATTTTCTCAAATATTGCACGTTCTCGTTCAGTTTATAGCGCTACACGAAAATCAGGTGGAGTTTTAGGAACTGTTGAAAAAGGAACTTTACCAAAAAATGTAGAGAAATTAGTTTTTGCGCTACCTGTAGGCCAGGTAAGTAAACCCGTTAAAACGAGATTAGGATGGGAAGTTTTTAGAGTTTCAGAGCATATAACTTCTAAAGAGGCTAAGTTTGAAGATGTGAAAGAAAATTTGCGAATGTTTTTTATTCAGTCTAAACACAATGAAAGATATAAAGTGTTGTTGAAAAAATTAGAGAAGAAAAGTAAAACAAAAATTTTTTTAAAAAACTTCAAGTAAGTATACTTTCAATTTGTTTATTAAAGAGGAAAAAAATGAGTATAAAACCAGATAAGTGGATTACTAAAATGTCAAAAGAAAAAGGAATGATTGAGCCTTTCGAAGAAAAACAAGTTAGAGGAGATAAAATATCTTATGGAGTTTCTTCTTATGGATATGACATAAGGATTGCAGATGAGTTTATGATATTTACTAATGTGAATTCTACAATTGTTGATCCGAAAAATTTTGACGAAAGATCTTTAGTTAAAATGCAATCTGATACTTGTTTAATTCCACCAAATTCTTTTGCGCTTGCAAGAACCATTGAATATTTTAGGATTCCAAGAAATATATTAACTGTTTGTGTAGGAAAGAGTACATATGCAAGATGTGGAATAATAGTTAATGTCACTCCGTTTGAACCAGAATGGGAAGGCTTTGTTACATTAGAGGTTTCAAATACAACTCCTTTACCAGCAAAAATTTATGCTAATGAAGGGATAGCTCAGGTATTATTTTTCGAAAGTGACGAAGAATGTGAGACTTCTTATGCAGACAAGAAAGGAAAATATCAAAGTCAGAAAGGTTTAACTCTAGCGAAAATATAAGGAATCTTTAGGAGATAGCTTTGAAAGAATTAAATCATATTGATTCAAAAGGAAGAGCAGTGATGGTAGAAGTAGGGCACAAAAACGAGAGTGTTCGAGAGGCCGTTGCATCTGCGTCAATTATGATGGAAACTGATACTTTAAAATCTATTGTGAATATGAAAGTGCCAAAGGGTGATGTTATAGCTTCAGCGAGGATTGCTTCTATCTTTGCAGCTAAAAATTGTCCTAGTCTAATTCCTATGTGTCATCCGATTAAAATTACTAGTGTTGAGATTTTTTTTAGATCTGATATTTATGAAGAAAAATCCTCTTTTTTGCGTATTCTTTCTAGAGTACGTGCTTTTGATAGGACTGGTGTTGAAATGGAAGCGCTTACATCTGTCTCTGTAGCTGGTCTCACAATTTATGATATGTGTAAGTCATTAGATAGAGGAATGGTTATGGGAGAAATTTATTTGATGAAAAAGACAGGAGGAAAATCAGGAGAGTATTTGCGTTCAGTTGAAGATATTAACACTTATAATCTATAATTTTGAATTTTCAATTCAAACTAAACCTTTTAAAAATATTCTAATGAAACATTCTAAAAGAGAAGATAAGATAAATATAGAAATAGAGAATTCACAAAAGCTTCCTGATCCTGCAACTATTGGTGCCATTATACCTTCTGCAGGTTTAAGTAGTAGATTACCAGGATGTACAAAAAAACAATTCCGCTATCTTAATGGGAAACCTATTGTTTTGCATGTACTTGAACGTTTAATAAGTTATAAAATGCTAAAATATATTTCTCTAGTACTTCCAGAAAATCAATTAGATTCGGTTATTATTCCTAATAACTCTTATGTAGATATAAAAGTAGTTTCGGGAGGATTAGATAGGAAAAGCTCGGTTGAAAATGGATTGAAGATTCTTCCTGAAGACGTAAAATGGGTTGTGATTCATGATGGAGTTAGACCTTTTTTAACAAAGGACTTAGTAAAAAGGTGCTTATTAGAATCTTACTACACGGGTGCTAGTCTTGCCGCCTTTGAAATTTCAGACACTTTAAAACTTAGTGATGAAAAAAAGTTTACTCTTCAGACAATTTCAAGAAAAAATGTTTGGAGTGCACAAACTCCCCAAGTTGTTCGAAGAGAACTTCTAGAAAAAGCATATAAAGAATTTCAGAAGGATAATTCTGAAATAACAGATGAATCATCTTTATTGGAAAAAATAGGGGTGAAATCTCGTATAGTTATTTCAAATAAGATGAATATTAAAATAACTACTCAAGAAGATTTGTTGTTGGCTGAATTTTATTTAAGGCAGGAGAAAAATCTTAATTAATATATAATTCTATTGGATTATTTTAATGTTAAAAGTTGGAATTGGTTATGATGTACATAGGTTAGTTGAGAATCGCCCCTTAATTTTAGGTGGCGTAAATATACCTTTCAATAAAGGGCTAGACGGTCATTCAGATGCAGATGTAGTTGTACATGCAATGAGTGATGCTCTTTTAGGTTCAGTCGCTTTAGGAGATATCGGTTATTATTTTCCTGATACAGATCAAAAGAATAAAGATTTAAATAGTCTTTTTATTCTTAATAAAGTGCTTCAAATTGTATCTGATGAAGGTTATATTCCTAGTAATTTTGACGTAGTTATACATGCCGAAAAGCCAAAAATATCTCCCTATGTTAAGGATATCAGAAAAAAACTCTCTGAAATTCTTTTGATTGATATTTCTTGTGTTGGCGTGAAAGCTACTACCACAGAAGGTCTAGGTTTCATTGGTAGGGAAGAGGGAATAGCCGCGCAAGCGGTTTGTTTAATTACAAGGAAATAATTTTTTTAAAGTCCATTCAGTTATGAGGAATTTTTAAATTGAGCATACGTATATTTAATACTTTATCTAAAAGCAAAGAAATTTTTGAACCGTTAAAATCAAATCAAGTAAGAATCTACGTATGTGGAGTTACAGTATATGACGATTGTCATTTAGGACATGCAAGAGCAGCTGTTGTTTTCGATGTGGTTAGGAGATATTTTGAGTTTTCTGGATATAAAGTAAATTTTATTTGTAATTTTACTGACGTAGATGACAAAATTATTTCGAGAGCTGCAAGACTTGGCATTACTATTTCTGAACTAACAAATAAATATATTCAGCAGTTTTATGAAGATATGGACATGCTTGGTATTAAAAGAGCTGATGAAAGTCCTAGGGCTACTGATCATATTCAAGAGATGGTAGAAATGATTTCTGTTCTTATAGATAAAGGACTTGCATATTCTGCTGATGGTGATGTCTATTTTGATGTTTCAAAGTTTGATGGTTACGGAAAACTTTCTAATAGAAATATTGAAGAGCTTGAAACTGGTCATAGGATTGAAGCTGGAAAAAATAAACGAAACCCTCTAGATTTTTCCTTATGGAAGTCGTCAAAAGAAGGTGAGCCTTATTGGGAAAGTCCTTGGGGTATTGGTAGGCCTGGTTGGCATATAGAATGTTCAGCAATGTCGAGCAAGTATTTGGGTGAGAGTTTTGATATACACGGGGGAGGAGAAGATCTTGTTTTTCCTCATCATGAAAACGAAATAGCACAAAGCGAAGGATGTTTTGAAAATAATTGGGTTAACTATTGGATGCACAACGGTTTTGTTCGAATAAATCATGAAAAAATGAGCAAATCTAAAGGAAATTTTTTTACTCTTAAAAAAATATATGAAACTTTTCATCCAGAAATCGTTAGATTTTTTATTTTAGGCACTCATTATAGAAATCCCATAGATTTCTCTTATGAGGTAATGAGCGACGCGTCTAAGGGGCTAGATCGGCTATATAATTTATTTTTAAAATTAAACACTACGTCTAAGAAAAAAGATCAAGAACTTTTTTCTTTAATCAAAAAATGTACAACAGAATTCAGGGAACTGTTTTCTGAAGCTATGGATGATGATTTTAATAGTGCACGCGCGTTAGGTTACTTTTTTGATTTTTCAAAAAAAATAAATGCGATATTGAATGATAAAAAAATAATTATTCCTGAAGATGCTGCTTTACTAGTGAAAGAACAATTTAAAGTTGTTGAGCAAGTATTAGGTATTTTATGCCATAATCCTGAGGAATGGTTCAAATTGAGATTGAATCGAGATCAGTTTGAGAAAGAAAATAAGGAATTAAAATCTGAAGAGATAGAAAAATTAATATTATTACGTAATGAAGCGAGGAATAATAAAGATTACGAACTTGCAGATAAAATACGTCATCAATTAGGTGATTCAGGAATTTTAGTCGAAGACAGTAGCGACGGAACGATTTGGAAAATTATCAGATGAAAATAATAAAAAACAAACATTCTCTAATGATTTGTGGTTTTCATTCCGTTTGTGCTGCTCTCAAGTCCGAGAGAGTAGAACTTCTTTATATCCTAGAATCTAGCAATAATAAACAACTTAGATTTGTAAAAAACTTAGCTATAAAACTAAATATTGATATTAAATTATGTTCTCCGAATGAATTGTCAGAATTAGTTTCCGTAAAAGTTCATCAAGGGATTGTTGCGAAGGTAGTACCACTAAAAACTCTTTCTCTTGAAAGTTTTGTAGATAGTCAGACTGATCCTAAACCTCCTCTTATTATCTTAGATAGAATACAAGATCCTCGAAATTTTGGTTCAATTATACGGACTGCTGCTGCTTTGGGTGCGGGTGGTATTTTATATCCTAAAAAAAATTCTTCTAAGTTAACTCCTTCGGTATCTAAAGTTGCATCAGGAGGGTTGGAATCTTTGCCAATTATTCCAATTAATAATATTGTAAGATCCATAGAAAAACTAAAATCGAGAGGATATTGGATTTTAGCTGGAGATCCTGAGGGAGAAATTATTCTTGGAAAACAAGAACTTCCCAGTCCAGTCGTATTGGTTATAGGGGGTGAGGGTACTGGGATCAGAAGGCTTGTCTTGGATTCTTGTGATTTGACAGTTCGGATTTCTTTGCAGGCAGATAATATTTCCTCTTTGAATGCATCAGTTGCAACGGGTATACTTCTTAATGAGATTGTTAGTAAAAGAGATTATTAGAAAGTGAGATTTTTATAGTTTAGTTTGTAGTTAAAACTATGAATAGGGGTTGACAAATTTTCACATGAGTCCTAAGTTAACCCGCTTTGCTGGCGTAGCTCAGTTGGTAGAGCAGCTGATTTGTAATCAGCAGGTCGGAGGTTCGAGTCCTCTTGCCAGCTCCACACCTAGCCTGGTATGTTTGGAAGAAGATCCTCGGGGGTTTTAGTCCTCTTAATATGGGTGGCTGTTCTTCGTGTGTTGCCGTCTAGTGGCGGGGGATTTTTAAAATATCATCCTCCATTTAGTAAGGGGAGGTTCCCGAGTGGTCAAAGGGAACAGACTGTAAATCTGTCGGCTCAGCCTTCGAAGGTTCGAATCCTTCCCTCCCCATTTTTTTTAGGGCAGTGCGGGAATAGCTCAGTTGGCTAGAGCGTCAGCCTTCCAAGCTGAGGGTCGCGG
>CAYWAX010000063.1:0-10714 GCA_964456425.1 uncultured Nitrospinaceae bacterium
CCCTGATGTCTTTCATCTGGTGTAAATTCTGCTCTGCAAATTGCGCCATCTAATCTGAATTTAATCCTTAAACCAAAAAGATTCTTAGACCCACAAACAAAACAATTCTCAGCAATTTTTCTTGTATTATCAAAATTCATATTTTCAACCAAAAAAAAAGGGAGAAACATTTATTGTCTCTCCCATAATATATTTCTAAAAACTATGAATCTGTCTTATTTTCTTCTTTCTTTTCACGCGATTCTCTTCTTATATCTTCTTTGCTAGTATCTCTATCAACTAGTTCAAGAATAGCCATATCAGCTGAATCACCCGGCCTAGGTGGTAATTTTAAAATTCTAGTATAACCACCTGGTCTATCTATATATCTGGGACCTATCACTTCCATAATCTTTTTTACAGATGAGGGAGTCCTTAAAACTCCCGCAACTCTCCTACGAGCGTGCAGTGAATCATTTTTACTTACAGTTACAAGTTTCTCAAAGTGTCGACGAACTTCCTTAGCTTTGGGCAGAGTTGTTCTAATCCTCTCTTCCTCAACCAAGGATGTCATCATATTGCGGGTCATGGCTATTCTATGTTCTGTTGTTCTACTAAGCCTTCGACCACTTCTTCTATGACGCATCTTTCCTCTCCCTAAGAATCTTCTATGTTTTTTCCAATATCTTCATCTACTAAATCAAGATCACTGATATTCATCCCAAAAGATAAACCCATTGAAGATAAAATATGACGAATCTCCGTTAGACTTTTTCTTCCAAAATTTCTTGTTTTAAGCATCTCACTTTCGGTCTTTGATACAAGCTCACCTAAAGTCTGAATCCTGGCTGCTTTTAGACAATTATAACTTCTAACTGTCAGTTCCAATTCTTCAATACTGCCATTTAGCGTTGCAATTAAATCATTGTGGGGTTCTTCAACTAAAATCACTTCTTCTTCTTCTTCTTCTTCTTCAAAATTAATAAAAATAGATAAATTATCTTTTAAAATTTTAGCAGAATGAGCAAGAGCATCATCAGGAGAAACCGAACCGTCAGTTTCAACATCTAAAACTAAACTATCGTAATCAGTATTGTCTTCTACTCGAGTTTTCTCTACCTTATATGAACAACGTCTAATTGGAGAAAATATAGAATCTATCGGAATAAACATCGGACCATACTCATCAACTAATTTCCGTTCAGCAGGAACGTATCCCTTTCCAGCATCAACAATAAATTCAATATCTAAAACAGCTTCATCATTTAAAGTAGCAATTTTGTGTTCTGGATTTAAAATAGAAACACCTTGAATAGTCTGTATATCTCCTGCTTTAAATTCCCCACTTGAACCATCACTTTTGTAAGAAAGTCGTATAGGAAAATCTGTACTTTCTGCCTTAATTACCACTCCCTTTAAGTTTAAAATTATATTTGTAACATCTTCAACAACTCCTGGAACAGTAGAAAATTCATGATATACTCCCTCAATTCTGACTGCAGTTATAGCAGCTCCTTTAATTGAAGAAAGCATAATTCTTCTGATTGCATTTCCAAGAGTCAGACCAAATCCTCTTTCTAAAGGTTCAGCTGTAAAACGACCATACTCAGTAGTCAAAGAGTCTCTGTCAAAGTTAAGAGAATCAGGTTTAACTAAATTTGCAAGAAAATTCATTTAGTACCTCCGTCCGTCTATTGAATTCAATAGAGAAATATATCTTTTAAAAAGTCAAACTCTTCTGCATTTTCTAGGACGACATCCATTATGCGGAATCGGTGTGACATCACTTATCAAACTCACTTCTAAACCGGTTGCTACCAAAGACCTTATCGCAGCCTCCCTACCCGCACCAGGACCACTAACATAAACTTCAACGGAAGTAACTCCAAGATCCAGAGCTTTCTTCGCAACTTCTGCTGCAGCCATCTGCGCAGCGAAGGGAGTACTCTTTCGAGAACCTTTAAATCGTTGCCCTCCAGCAGTCGACCAACAAACAACATTTCCCGAATTATCAGAAATCGAGATTATGGTATTATTAAAACTAGCATTTATATGCGCTTGACCTGCACCAACAGACCTTCTTTCCCTTCTTCTTCTTCCAAATCTCTTTCCTTTAGGACCTTGTGCCAAAAGAATTCTCCTTACTAGTTTTTAATTCTAAAAAGTTAATCTAATCTTTTTTCTTTGCTGCTCCGACCGTTTTTTTCGGTCCCTTTCTGGTTCGAGCATTAGTATGTGTTCTTTGTCCTCTAACTGGTAGACCACGTCTATGACGAAGCCCTCTGTAAGTACCTAAATCCATTAATCTCTTAATATTCGATGAAACAGTAGTCCGAAGTTCACCTTCTACTATATATTCTCTTTCAATAACATCCCTAAGATTTTGCAACTGATCTTCTGTTAGATCTTTCACTTTGGAAATAGAATCTATATTAACAGCTTTAACAATTTTATCTGCAGTACTTCTACCAATGCCAAAAATACTAGTTAAAGCAATATTCACATTCTTTTCATTTGGTATATCAACTCCAGCTACACGAGCCATAAAATTAAACCTCCTTATGAGAAACTCTTACCCCTGTCTCTGCTTATGTTTAGGCTGAACACAAATCACACGAACAACACCACGTCTTCTAATGATTTTACACTTATCACACATCCTTTTAACTGAACTTCTAACTTTCATAATTATCCCTTCTATCTACTTGTACCTACTAGTTATACGACCTCGTGTAAGATCATATGGTGATAATTCTACCAACACTTTATCCCCAGGGAGAATTCTAATAAAATGCATCCTCATCTTACCTGAGATATGTGCCAACACTTTATGCTCATTTTCTAACTCAACTCTAAACATTGCATTTGGCAAAGGCTCAAGAACTACACCTGAAACTTCTATTACATCTTCCTTAGGCTTACGCTCTTGAACTTCTACGTCTTCTTTTTTCTTTTTTTTCTTTCTTCTTCCTGTTTGTCTAGGCATCTGTAATACTCAAGATATCAGGTCCCTCCTCAGTAATTGCAATTGAATGCTCAAAATGTGCAGAAAGTTTCAAATCTTCTGTAACAACTGTCCACTTATCTTCTAAAACTTTCACATTTTCAGTACCCTGATTTAGCATAGGCTCAATTGCTAAAACCATACCCACCCTAAGTTCAGGACCAGTACCGGGCATTCCAAAATTAGGTACTTGTGGATCTTCATGCAACTGAGTACCTACTCCATGACCGACAAAATTTCTTACCACTGAATATCCATTTTCCTCAGCACTTACCTGTATCGCACTTGATATATCATGTAGCTTATTTCCAGGAAATGCTTCCTTTATACCTAACATTAATGATTCATGGCAACAGCTTAATAGTTTACTCACATCAGTTGAAACTACACCAACTTCGAAAGTTTTTGCATGGTCTCCAAAGTAACCATTAAAATTTGATCCAATATCAATACTTACTATATCACCATCTATCAGTTTCCTGTCAGATGGAACACCATGAACTACCTGTTCATTTATCGAAGCACAAATCGTATGCTTAAATCCTCTATATCCCTTAAAAGCTGGTAAAGCTTTATTCTCTATTAAAATTGATTCTGCTATTGCATCTAGTTCTAAAGTCGATACTCCAGGAACAATATTATTACTTACTGCATCCATAGCTAAAAGAACAATCCTGTTACTATCTCTTATTTTCTCAATCTCAGCCGCAGAACGAAGAACAATTGCCATTAAACCCAAACTTCATTTAAAGTTTCAAATACACTTTTAGAAATTTCTTCTGTTTCACCAACTCCATGCACCTTAACTAGTTTTTCCATATTCTCATAAAAATTAATTAATGGAGAAGTACTCTCATGGTAGACTTCCAAACGTTTAGAAACTGTCTCTTCCATATCATCTTCTCTTATATATAAGTTTTCACTATCACAATTACTACATTTAGAAATTTTGACCGTATTAGGATAAACTGCATTACAATCACTACAAGTCAAACGTCCTGAAAGTCTCCTGATTACTTCTTTATTAGAAACATCTAATAATAATGCAAGATCCACACTTCCAGAGATTTGTTGATCCAACGCCTTCCCTTGAGCAAGATTCCTAGGGAATCCATCTAAAATATAACCTTTATTACAATCATCCTCAGACAATCTTTCCTTCATTAATTCAATAATTAAGTCATCCGAAACAAGTTTCCCTTCATTCATAACTTGCTCCACTCTCTTACCTAGTGAAGTCTGTTCTTTTACTGATGTTCTTAACATGTCTCCGGTCGATATACGTGGAATTTTTTTCACGTCACTAATTATTGCACCTTGAGTTCCTTTACCAGAACCTGGTGGTCCCAAAAGAATAATTTTCAAAGGCTATCTCCCACGAATCTTCCCACGTTTAAGAAATCCTTCATAATTTCTCATCACAAGATGACTTTCAATTTGTCTTTGTGTGTCAACTGCTACACCAACAACAATAAGGAGTGCAGTTCCTCCAAAATAAAAAGGCACATTGAACCACTGAACAAGATAAGTAGGTAAAATAACTATTGCACTTAAATAAATACCACCAAGAAATGTAAGACGACTTAAAGTTCTATCTATAAACTCAGCTGTTGGCTTTCCAGGTCTTCGTCCCGGAACAAAACCTCCATATTTTCTTAAATTTTCAGCAACATCCATAGGATTGAAAATAATAGCAGTATAAAAATATGCAAAAAAGAAAATTAATATTATTGTTAATAAAACGTAAAAAGGATTTGGTGGTGTCAACATCGAGCTAAGATCTTTTAACCATCCTACACTTGAGAATTGAGCTATAGTTGCAGGAAAAAGAATCATCGAACTCGCAAAAATAGGTGGTATAACTCCAGATGTATTAACCTTAAGTGGCAAATGCGAGTCTTGTCCACCAGCCATTTTTCGTCCAACCACTCTCTTAGGATATTGTATTCTTATCCGACGTTGTCCAGCCTCAAACCATACTACCAAAGCAACTACTGAAATCATCAATATTGTTATAATTATCATTACAAAAGGTTGTATTTCGCCTGTACTTAGAAGACGAAAAGTATTAATTATTGCTCCTGGTAACCCAACAACTATTCCTGCAAAAATAACAAGCGAGATTCCATTACCTATTCCGCGCTCTGTTATTTGCTCTCCCAACCACATAATAAAAGAAGTCCCAGCAACTAAGGTTAACACTGTCATCAATCTAAAACTCCACCCTGGATCTGGAACAATTGCTGCCCCCGTAGGCGAAGTCATTTGCTCTATACCTACAGCTATACCAAAACCCTGAATCGTGGAAAGAAAAACAGTACCGTATCTAGTATATTGGCTAATCTTTTTTCTTCCTGATTCTCCTTCCTTCTTTAAACGTTCTAGATGAGGCACCACTACAGTGAGTAGTTCTAAAATAATAGAAGCACTAATATATGGCATGATACCTAGTGCAAAAATTGTTAATTGACTTAAAGCGCCTCCTGTAAAAAGATCAAAGAATTGCATTATTGTACCGCCACTTCTAGAGAGTTCAGCAAAGAAAGCAGAAAGAGCTACAGTATCAATCCCAGGAGTAGGAATATGTGCACCAATTCTAAAAACTGCTAGCAATCCTAGAGTAAAAAGAATCCTACTTTTCAGTTCAGGAATTTGTAAAATACTTGGAACTCTAGATTCTCTCATTAATTAGAATCCTCCGCAGTTCCATACGGAACAACAATTTCTACAGTTCCTCCTGCATCTTCTATTTTCTTCCTAGCTGCTTGACTACAATGTTGTATTTTTAGATGAAATTTTTTCTTTGTATCACCAAAACCTAAAAGTTTGACTCCATCTTTTGAAGTTTTTGACGCAAGACCCATTTCTAAAAAATTCTGAAAATTCAAAGTCATTCCGTTCTCTAAATTTTCTAGAACTCCAACATTTATTTCAGAATATTTTTTTCTAAATCTATTGTTAAACCCTCTCTTTGGAAGACGTCTTTGAAGTGGCATCTGTCCACCCTCAAAACCAATTTTTCTTCTATATCCTGAGCGAGATTGTTGACCTTTCATTCCTCTCCCTGAGGTCTTGCCTGTTCCTGATCCTGCACCTCTACCTACTCTCTTCCTTTTTGAAGTTGAACCAAACTTGCCTTTCAAGTTTTTCAGAGAGATACCGCTATTTTCTTCTAATTCTTCTTTTATTGATTTTGACAATTTATTCACCCAGAAAGGCTATTAAGCCTTTTCCTTTAATGTGATCATATGTTTCACTTTAAAAGTCATACCACGTAACTCGGGAGTGTCATTTCGCATAACAGATTGGTTGATTTTCTTGAGTCCCAATCCACGCAAGACTAACTTTTGTTTTGAATTTGCAGAAGAAACACTTCTTACTAGAGTCAATTCAACCTCAGATAGTTTTTTAGCCTTAGGTTTATCTGAAGATTTCTTTTCTTTTGTTTTTTCTTCTAACTTATTTTCTTCTGACATTAAAATTAAAACCTCACAAATAAGAAATTACGAAGACGTCTCTTCTAAACGCCTTAATGCAATTACTTCACTTCTAGTTCTTAAAGACATTAATCCGTTTATAGTTGCTTTTGCTGAATTATGTGGATTGTTAGTGCCTATGCATTTAGTTAAAATATCTCTTACTCCTGCTACATCTAAAACTGCCCTGACAGGACCACCTGCTATTACTCCAGTCCCTCTTCCTGCAGGTTTAAGAAAAACTCTACCCGCACCATATTTTCCCATTACTTGATGAGGTATTGTTTCGCCTTCAAGTGAAACACGAACCATAGCTCTCCTCGCTTTTTCAAGCGCTTTTTGTATGGCTTCAGGTACTTCATTAGCTTTTCCCATCCCGATGCCTACTTGTCCCTTTCTATCACCAACTGTTACTAAAGCACTGAAACTAAAGCGTCTTCCACCCTTAACAACTTTAGCTACTCGATTTATATGAATGACTCTATCTATAAATTCTTTATCGTTTGCGTCTTCTTTTTTGTCATTTTTTCTATCTGTGCGAGCCATTAGAATTTTACCCCCATTTTTCTTACACCATCTGCAAGAGCTCGAACTCTTCCGTGATAATGGTAACCATTACGATCATATACTATTGATTCTATTCCTTTTTCCTTTGCTCTAGATCCTAGAATCTCTCCAACTAATTCTGCCCCGTTAATATTACTCGGTTTAACTTTTGAATCCTTTATTTCCTCACTTTTCTCAGTGAATATATTTTCAGTAGAAGAAGCAGATAAAATAGTCTTTTTTGAGTAATCATCAATTAATTGACAATAAATATGTTTAGAACTTCTGAAAACAGTTAATCTAGGTCTTTCAGTTTTTCCAAACACCTTCTTTCGTATTCTATCTTTTCTTCTTATCCAAGATTTATATCTATTACTAATACTCAATTGTCTATTCCTTAAAAAATTTAAACAGCAGTTTTTCCAACTTTCCTTCTAACATGCTCATCTTGATACCTAATACCTTTACCTTTATAAGGCTCTGGTGGTTTTACACGTCTAATTTCTGATGCTACCCATCCAACTATTTCTTTGTCTATCCCTTTAATTTTGATCGTACTTTTTTCTCGATCACTTGCAACCTCAAAATCTATCCCATCTACTTGTTCTATATTGACTGGATGAGAGAAACCAATATTAAGAACTAAATTTTTACCTTTCATTTCAACCCTGTACCCAAGTCCAATGACTTCTAAAATTTTCTCGAAACCATTTGAAACACCTTCTACCATATTAAAAATCAAAGACCGAGTAAGACCGTGAAGAGACTTGTCTGTTTGCGAATCTGAAATCCTACTAACGTTTATTACTTTCTCATTAAGTTCAATCTTAGGTCTTTCATGAAGTTCT
The DNA here is from genome assembly GCA_964456425.1 of uncultured Nitrospinaceae bacterium. Classification (GTDB taxonomy): domain Bacteria; phylum UBA8248; class UBA8248; order UBA8248; family UBA8248; genus UBA3496. The sequence goes on from CAYWAX010000063.1 coordinate 7,854, forward strand.
CTTGTTAACGAACCCTTTGGGCCTTTAACTGTAATCATTTGACCATCTAAAGTAACTTCAACGTTGTCAGGAATATTTATTGGTTTCAAACCTATGCGTGACAAAAAATTCTCCTTTTACCAAACTTCACATAAAACTTCGCCGCCCACACCTAAATTCCTCGCTTCATCATCAGTAACTACACCTCGAGATGTCGACAAAATTGCAATTCCCATACCATTTAGTACTCTAGGAATTGTTTCTTTATTAACGTAAACTCTTCTTCCAGGCTTACTAACACGCTTAAGATCATTCAGTACAAGTTTTCCATCAATCTTTTCTAATAATTGAATAGAAATTTCTGTTTGCCCTGTACTACCGTCTTTTATCTCGTAACTATCTATATAACCCTGAGCCCGAAGTATGCCAACTATATTCGATTTAGTTCGACTTCCAGGAACAATTAAATTTAGATGACCTGCTCTAACTGCATTTCGGATTCTGGTTAATAAATCTGCGATAGGGTCTGTCATACTCATTAAAAAAAATCTCCTTTACCAACTTGATTTTGTAACTCCAGGAATCTGTCCAGCCAAAGCCATTTCCCGGAAACAAATTCTACATAACTTAAATTTTCTATAATAGCCCCTTGGTCTACCACATTTTTGGCACCTATTATATGAACGCACTCCAAATTTTGGAGTCTTCATTTGCTTAGCAATTAAACTTTGTTTTGCCACAAAACACCTCTTTATCTTTTTCTAAAAGGAAACCCCATAGACTCTAAAAGTGCTTTACCTTCTTCGTCACTATTAGCAGTTGTCTCTATAACTACGCCCAGCCCTCTTGCCTTATCTACGTTATCAAAACTTATCTCAGGAAAAATAACTTGTTCTCTAATACCTAAACTGTAATTTCCTTTGCCATCAAAAGACCTTTCATTTAAACCACGAAAGTCTCTAACACGAGGAAGTGCAATACTTAATAGTCTATCAAAAAAATACCACATATTTTTTCGTCTAAGCGTAACCATGGCACCTATAGGAGTTCCTTCTCGCAACTTAAAATTTGCTACAGACTTCTTAGCTTTTGTAATAACAGGTTTTTGACCTGATATTGCTGTCAACTCCTCAACTCCCTTATCAAGAACACTAGCATTCTGGGACGCCTCTCCTAATCCCATATTTAAAGTAATCTTGGAAAGAGTAGGTACTTGCATTATATTTTCATAACCAAACTTACTTTTAAGATCACTAATTATCTGCTCTCTATATCTTTCAAGTAAACGGGGTGTATCACTCACTTTACTAATACCTTTCATCCATAATTAAATAGTATCTAAAATCTCACCACTTCTTTTAGTAACTCTTACAGAACTTCCATCTTCTAGTTTTTTTCTACTAACACGAGACGGTTTACTAGTTTTTGGATCAACAGGTAATACATTACTTATATGTATTTTACCTTCACGCTCAAGTATCCCCCCCTGTTGATTTGCTTGACTAGGTTTTGTATGCCTTTTAATCATATTAAGCTTTTCGACGAGAACTTTATTCTCTCCTGTTATAACTTGTAAAACTTTGCCTCGTTTACCTCTTTCTTTTCCAGATAAAACTTCGACAATATCACCTTTTTTGACATGATGTTTTTGCATATTCTCCCTCACAGAACCTCTGGTGCTAAAGAAACGATTCTCATAAAACGCTTTCTTCTTAATTCTCTAGCAACAGGACCAAAAATACGAGTTCCAACAGGTTCCCTAACCTCATTAATAATCACTACAGCATTATCATCAAATTTTATACAAGTACCGTCATCTCTACCTATTTCCTTTGCTGTCCTTACAACTACAGCTCTTCTCACTTCACCCTTTTTAACATTACTATTAGGAACAGCTTCTTTAATAGAAACGACAATAACATCACCTATGCTAGCGTACTTTCTTTTTGATCCACCAAGTACCTTAATACATTGAGCACGCTTTGCTCCTGAGTTGTCTGCTACGCCACAAGTTGTTTGTACTTGAATCATTATTAATTCCCTAAAAACTATTTTGACTTCTCTATTATTTCTAATAAACGCCAGTTCTTTTTTCTACTGATTGGTCTTGTTTCTATTATTTTTACACGATCTCCAACATTCAATTCATTCTGATCATCATGAATAAGATAATTTTTACTTCTTCTTATAACCCTTTGAAAGGTTTTATGCATAAATGTACGTGCTACTTGAACGCTAGCAGTTTTATCCATACTTGAACTAACCACTTTTCCTTCTCTAACTTTTCTTCTTCCACCTTTAAGCATTTCATAAACTCCTATGCGCTAAGCAGATTTATCCTGCATATACTTAAGTTGATTCTTATAAGTTAGAATTCTCGCTAGATCTTTTTTTAAAATTGCAATCCTTGAAGTATTATCTAACTGACCAGAAGATTTCCTAAACTTAAGATTAAAAAGCTCTAAACGGATCTCATTTTGCTTAGTTTCTAATTCATCTTCAGTTAATTCTTTTATTTCTGTAAATTTCAATTAAAACTCCATTAAACGGAAACTATTCTAGTTTTACATGGCAGCTTTCTAGCTGCTAAGCGAAGTGCCTCTCTAGCGACTGAATCTGTCACTCCGTCCATTTCGTAAAGAATCCTTCCTGCACGAATAGGAGCGTGCCAAGCTTCAGGAGCACCTTTACCTTTACCCATTCTTACTTCAGCAGGTTTCCTAGTAATAGGCTTATCAGGAAAAAGTCTTATCCAAATTCTCCCACCCCTCTTTATATGACGGGTCATTGCAATTCTTGCAGCTTCAATCTGACGAGCAGTTAAATAAACTGATTCCAATGACTGTAAACCATAAGAACCAAAATTAAGTCTAGCGCCTTTG
>CAYWAX010000064.1:0-10605 GCA_964456425.1 uncultured Nitrospinaceae bacterium
TGGAAAAAAGGTTCCGAGATGGTTTTTGAAGCTTCAACAGGTTATTGGAATCCATCGAAGCAAAAAGTAAAGCAAGTTGTTATTAAACATATTCCAGAAAATACGACTCGTGCCTCTGCTTTAATCTCCGGTTATGTCGATATGATTAAAGATATACCGCCACAGCTTGTATCGATGGTTAGCTCAAAATCTAATCTAGATGTAGTGCAGGGACCCGGTCCTAAAGCTTGTTCTTTGATTATGGTTTTGAAAAAAGGAGCTCCTTGGACTAACGTGAAAGTCAGGCAAGCAGTGAATTACGCTATTAACAAAAAAAGTATTATTAAGAATGTAATGATGGGATATGCAACTCTAGCGAAAGGGACAGTGGTAGGTCCTGATAGTTTTGGTCATAATCCAAAAATCGATGCTTATCATTACAATTTAGCGAAAGCAAAAAAATTAATGAAAGAAGCTGGTTTTGAAAAAGGTTTTGAAGTTCCATTAATGGTTCCTCAGGGCCGTTATCTGAAGGGTCAAGCAGGTGCAGAAGCAATAGCAGGAAATTTAAAGAAACTCAACATCAAAGTGAAAGTGACACCATTAGAATATGCTGCATGGAGACGTAACAGCAGATCGAAATGGGAAAAGCATCGTAAGCCTTACTGGAACTATGCATGTAGAAATGATATTGCCCTTCATTCAGCTTGGATGTTTGGTGGTTTGCTATTCAGTAAATCCACACACGGCGGTGTTCGAAGTGATGCTCTTGATAAAATGATCAAGGATGCTGCTGCAGAATCCAATGAAGCAAAGCAAATATCTATGTACCAGAAACTGAATAAGCATATTCGTAATAATGCCTATTTAGTTTTTCTCTATCATTTGGATGAGATATCCGGAAAGAGAAAAGAAGTGGATTGGAAAATGCGAAATACTGGTCTTGTAATCGCATCGGATGCAGGCTGGAAGTAGATTTCAATAACTCTCTCCCTGTTTTCTCTTAGATAGGGAGAGAGTTTTTTTTGAATATTTTTTTGTTCTGTATGCAGAAATTCTGGAGGTTTCATGAGCGGATTTTTAGTCCGACGTTTGATTCAGTCGGTAATCTTGCTTAAATGTGTTTTGGTCTTTGTTTTCTTGTTGCTCCATTTATCCGGAGACCCTGCAAGAGTTATGTTGCCAGATGACGCAACGGAAGCAGATATTGCCCAACTCAGAAATGAAATGGGTTTAGATAAACCTTTGTTCACGCAGTATGTGATTTATTTTAAAGGAGCTTTGAGAGGAGATTTTGGAGAATCTTTTGGGCATGGAGAATCTGCTTTCAAAATTGTTTTAGAACATATGCCTGCGACTATACAACTCGCTTCCGCCGCATTTATCTTTTCTATTATTATTGGACTTCCTATAGGTTGCATTGCCGCTATTAAAGAAAATACGTTTTATGATCAGGGGGTGATGGCAATAGCCGTCATAGGTCAGGCAATCCCAGATTTTTGGTTGGGGTTGATGTTGATTTTATTTTTCTCTGTACACCTGCAGTGGCTTCCCCCTTTTGGATATGAACAATGGATACATTTGATTATGCCTATGTTTACGGCAGCAATGTTTCATACCGCTAGGTTAGCGAGACTCATGCGATCTGAAATGCTGGAGGTATTAAGGCAGGATTATATTGTTACCGCACGATCTAAAGGTGTTTCTGAAATTGGCGTTGTTTTTTCTCATGCAATGAAAAATTCTTCGATTCCTATTGTAACAGTTCTTGGTATTGATCTTGCGCTAACGTTGGGTGGTACAGTAATTACCGAAACCGTGTTTGCATGGCCTGGAGTAGGGCGGCTGACTGTAGAAGCAATACATGAACGTGATTTTCCTATTGTTCAAGCTGCCGTTTTTCTACTAGCCTCCATTTTTGTGGTAATCAATTTTATTGTTGATATTTTATACGTGTATCTTGATCCTAGAATTGAATATAAATAGAGAAGGAAAAAATGAACGAAAAAGTTTTAGAAACTGAGGTAGACGATGAATTGCCATCCAACAAAGGATCTCGTTTACTTGAATCGCTAAAAACAAATCCATTCGCAATAGCAGGAGTATCGATACTACTTGTGGTATTGATTTGTGCTCTTTTTTCCCCGTGGCTTGCCCCTATTGATCCGCATGAGCAAGTATTAAATAGAGCGATGAAACCTCCCATGTATGAGCAAGACGGAAAGGTTTTTTATTTGGGAACGGATCATTTAGGCCGAGATTTGTTGAGTAGAGTGATCTATGGTGCCAGGGTTTCTTTAATAGTCGGAATATCGGCAACAGGCATTGCCGGAAGCATCGGACTCTTCCTGGGACTTATCTCTGGATATTATGGAGGAGTCACAGATTATATTATAATGCGTATGGTTGACTTCGTTTTATCTTTTCCTTTTATCTTATTAGCTTTAGCAACGATTGCGATATTGCAGCCAAGTCTCTGGTTGATAGTCGTGTTGATTGCGTTTAGACAATGGACGATTTACGCCCGAATTGTTCGAGGAAATGTTCTTGCCATTAGAGAAAGTGAATACGTAACCTCTACAAGGGCGTCAGGTGGGAGTGATTTTCGAATAATCTTCAAACATATTCTTCCGAATGTTCTCTCTCCGATTATTGTAATTGCATCTCTTTATCTAGGTAGATTGGTAGTCATAGAATCAGGTCTGAGTTTCTTGGGGCTGGGAGTTCCGCCACCTACCCCTACTTGGGGAGGACTTCTTGCAGAGGGAAGATCTTATCTTTATGTTTCCTGGTGGATTGTTACCTTTCCAGGACTTGCGATTACTATCACGGTACTGGGTGCGAATCTAGTAGGGGACTGGCTTCGAAATGTTTTAGATCCAAGGCTTCGTGCACGTTAAAAAATTATTCGTATAACTCTTCTGCTCTTTTCTCAAGACCGTCAATAATTTCCTGCATATTGTCTGGATAATGATGATCAGCACCTAGGCTTGGTTCTTCCGCCGGACTTTTCGTCGTCCAGATTACGCATTTATCCGTGGTACTCCTGCCCACATGCATGGTGCCTCTAGGAATATAAACAATATCTCCTTCTTCAATCAGTTTTTCTTCTTCTCCAAGAATAAAGAGACATTTTCCCTCTGTCACATAGAAGAATTGTTCATCAACATTATGCCAGTGCGGCTTTGTGCCTGTTCCGCGGTAGTAGGTAACTACACCGGCTTTCATGAGGTCCCCCAGGATTGGTTGATACTCTCCTGGGTTTCCTGTACCGATATCTTCGAGTTTTAGTTCTGATGTTCTATAAAAAGGCATTTCGCTCCTTTGTATTATTATAGGTCTTCTTTTTTCGATCTCTTCTTGAGGAGTTTCATAAATGCTCTGGCTTCAATATCGTCCCAGTAGACAAGATGCATAACATCTTTAAACCAAAGACATTTGTAGTTGCTGTATTTGCTGCCACGTTTTTCACAAGCCCTACTTACCTGCAGCACAATACGTCCATTGTCGTAAATATTGGCGTAACGGGTAAGAGTTTTCGCCCGGTACATTTCTCTTTCTGAAGCATTGGCTGATTTGTTTACTTTGTATTTTTTTCTAAGCATAGTATGTAATTTTGTCCACTCTGCGTAGGTATGTTTTCCTAGCGCTACTTGTATGCCGGACACTACATTTCTTCCGTTTTTCTTTCTAAATGATAAAGGAACAGATCGCATGATGCCGAACAATTCTCTTTGACAATTAATCCAACCATCATATTTTGGATTATTGCTTCCAGTATACTTGCACATTTTGCTTGCAGCTCCAGCTTGTCTTTTCGTCATGCCAAATTTAACGCCCCATTTTCCTCTAGCATTTTTGAAAGAGGATACATTTGACATTTCTTGTTTTGCCCTGGCTTTTTGCATTGCTTTTGCTTCAGCATCTTTTTGAATTTGTCTTCTTTGTTCTTGTGCTTTTTTTTCATTATACCTTTTGTTTGCTAACTTTCTTTTCTTTTGCCTTTTCTGTCTGGCCAGTATACTGGTGACATATTTATTCCATTTTTTATAATCTCTTCTAAATGTCATGTCTTTTTTTACGGATACTGATACTTGACTTACAAGGTTATATTTTTTGAATCTATCCGGTTTCTTTTTAGGAATAATAAAAGATTGAATTCTTTTGCTTCCCCTGCGGAAACCAGCGAATGCTCTGTTTTCTAAATTTAATGCAGAGAGACCTTCTTTTGGAAAGTTGTAACAGTACTTTCTTGCTTCTCTTACATGGAGTTTAGAACGATCGGAAGTTGCATACATACGGACGTGACTAATACATACTCTGCCGTTATTCTCTGTCCATTTACCGCTAACTGCATATAAATATCTTTGGTTTAATTTTTTGTCTTTAGCATGGAACAAGCCCCACATTTTCCCGTTTTTCCCTAAATATACATTTTGGTATAAACTTTTTAACTGGGCGTCTCTTTTTCCTTTTCTTATCAAGTACCAATCAAATATGAGAGAGCGATTTGTTAACTGGTTTTTTAAACTTGAACCAGATTGGCCTGGAGAAGGAATTTTTTTCTCTCCGATATTGTCTAGTTTTTTCCCCATATTTTCTAATTGCTTGAGCATATCTCCGATATCGGCGTTTGCAGAAACAGAGAGGAGAGAAATTGAAAATAGGAAAACCGTTAGAAAAGAAAAAAGTTTTTTATGCATGCCCGTCCCCTAAAAAAATGGATGTAAAATTTTTAAGATAATTTAGCAGCTTTGCTGTCAAGATCATCCATGATGTCTTGTAAATTTTCTGGATAATGATGGTCCGCGCCAAGACTTGGATCATCTGCAGGACTTTTGGTTACCCACATGACCGCTTTGTCAGTAAGTGTCCTTCCGCCGTGCAGTGTTGCTCTTGGAATATGTACGATATCTCCTTTTTCAATTACTTTCTCTTCTTCTCCTACACGAAAGAGTCTTCTACCTTCAAGTACATATAAAATTTGTTCGTCATTGTTATGCCAATGAGGTTTAGATCCGGTTCCTTTATAGTATGTGACAACACCGGCTTTCATCAATTCGCCGAGTATAGGCTGATATTCGCCAGAATTCCCGGTTCCGATATCTTCCATTTTAAGTTCTGAGGATTTAAAGAAAGGCATTTTTTTCTCATTTCATTTTAGAGTGATATATAATAGTAAAACAATTTAATTTATTATTTCAAATGATTTGCCTTTTAGTCAATATTTTATGGAGAAATATATGGAACAGCCACTTCGATGGAATGACGCACCGACTGAGCCAGGAGAGAGAATTACAGATAAACCGGAACTTCCCGGCAAAGGAGTTTTGATGGAATTGCGTGCAGATACAAAAACCATGGAAAACGAACCTATGCTCAAGGTAGGAGAGTCTGCCGGTTGGACAATTTATTCGGACGAATCAGAAAGAATTGGAGGCACTGGAAAGTATTCCCCTCCTATGCCCATGCTTGCAACCGCAATAGGATTTTGACTACTTACCCAGGTTGCGCGGTACGCGCATATGTTAAAAATGAAAATTAAAAGCGGGAAATGTCATGTGGAAGGAGATTACCTTCTCCATGGTTCTGTCATCAAAGGTACTGTAAATGTAGATCATCAAGGGTTTCGTACACATTTAGAAATAGAATCAGATGAGGACGAGGATAAAATTGCACATCTTATTAAATGTGCAAAAGGAGGATGTTTTGCAGAGAAACTTATCGTGCAACCGGTACCTCTAGAAGGAACCGTAACGGTAAATGGAAAAGAATTAAAAATCTAATCAAATGCTAACAAACTTGCTATAGATAGTTGTGAGTTTAGGAGTTCTTTAAATTGAGAAAAACAAAGATAGTTTGCACAATTGGACCAGCGAGCGAAAGCTCTCAGGTACTGCGAAAAATGATACAAGAAGGAATGGATGTAGCTCGTTTAAATTTCTCTCACGGGACTATACAAGAAAAAATAAAAATTATACGTAAAATTCGATCGATTTCAAAAAGTCTGAACCAGTGTGTTGGAGTATTAGCTGATCTTGGTGGTCCTAAGTTTCGTCTAGGAAAAGTAGAGGAAAGCACAAAATTAGTTAAGGGTAAAACGGTCATTCTTACTGCAGAAACGAAACTTGGAAATACTGAAGAGTTATCTATCAACCGACCAGAACTGATTGCACAATTAAATGTTGGTGATAGGGTTATGATTTCCGATGGAAAACTTCAACTCAAAGTGATGCAAGCGGGCTCTCGCAAAGTAAGATGTAAAGTCATTATTGGTGGAACTTTAGTAGATGGTAAAGGCTTGAACATGCCAGATACAAAACTGAACATCCCATCTATGACAAAAAAAGATCATGCAGATCTGAAGGTGTGTATTCAAGAAAAAGTGGATTTTATTGGTTTGTCCTTTGTTCGATCGGCCGAGGATGTTCAACTTTGTAAAAAAATTTTAAAGAAGGCAAAAACAGATATTTTTCTCATCGCTAAAATGGAAAAAGCAGAAGCGATAGAGAATTATAAAGATATTACAAAAGCAGCAGACGGAGTAATGGTAGCAAGAGGGGATCTTGGAATTGAAGTCGAATTAGACGAAGTTCCCCTTATTCAAAAAAAGATAATTGGTTATGCCAACCGTTCCGGAAAACCCGTGATTACGGCTACTGAAATGTTGCTTTCGATGGTAGATTCTCATCGACCAACTCGTGCGGAAGCAAGTGATGTTGCGAACGCAATTATCGATGGATCTGATGCCATCATGTTAAGTGAAGAAACATCGATAGGTCAGAACCCATCTTTAGTGGTAAAAATCATGGCGAAAATTGCTAGTACTACTGAAAAAAACTACAAGAAAATAGAAAAGCAAAAAATATCGAAAAATAAATCGAAAATGCTTGCGTATGCAGTAGCTGGTTCAACAGTAGAACTTGCGAAAGATCTCGAAGCTTCTTTGATAATCAGTCCTACTGATTCTGGGGATACTCCAAGAAGAATTGTAATGTTTAGGCCTCATCAACTTGTTATTGCTTTAAGTACCTCGCAGAGAACGTTACAGAAACTCTCTCTTTCTTGGGGAGTGGTAGCTTGGAAAATAGGAAAGAGAATTTCTGTCGAAAAAGTCTTGCCAACTGTTCGATCCAGAATTCTGAAAGAAAAAATTGGTACCAGTAAAGAGCAAGTAATACTTTGTGCAGGATATCCTTTTGGAAGCAAAGACAATAAAGGCAGAATTATTCAAGTTGAAACAATTTAACCTTTATTAATCAGCTTTTCCCTCGTAGACTTCTATTACGCGGCTAGCATCATCTTTCCCCCATCCTGCTTTTTCAGCTTTTTGAAACATCTCTCTACTAGCTTTTACTACTTTAAGATCAATTCCATTTTCTTCTGCAAGTTCAATAGCCATACCCATATCTTTTACAAAAATTTCAACAGCACCTCTAGGAGCAAAATCTCTAGTAAATAACCTAGGAGCCATTTGTTCAAGCATAGCACCTTTCACTGAACCGGTCCGCAGGCATTCCATCATCGTTTCATGAGATAATCCAGCTTTTTCTCCCACTAAGACCATTTCTGCAAGTAGGGCAGCATTGGAATTGACAAATAAATTTGTAACAATTTTCATCGTCGCGCCAGAACCATTTTGTCCCGTATAGTGAACATTGCTAGCAATAGATTCGAGGACGGGAGCTACTTGGTCGAAGACATCTTTTTTGCCGCCTACCATGATAGAAATTGTTTTATCGTCTACTTTGGGATGAGAACCTGAAATTGGAGCATCTAACATTTCTATTCCTTCGTTTCGCAAACGCTCGGACAAATCTGCCTGCCACGAAGGATACATTGTGGACATCTCAATAAAAATAAAATCTTTTTTTTCAGCTTTTGTAATTCCTTTTTCTCCGAAAGTATTTTCTTCGATATGGTCGGTTTTTAGAAGAATTGAAAACACTACATCGCAAGTTTCTGCAAGTTCTTTAGCAGAAGAAACGGGATTGCCCCCAATCTCTTTAAGCATTTCAAGTCTCTTTGGATCAATATCGTATCCATAGACGTCATAACCATTTTTTAGAAGTGATTTTGATAATGCAAGTCCCATTTTTCCAAGCCCTATATAGCCAAGCTTTTGTGACATGAATATGCTCCTTTGCCGAATATAAATTGAAAAAAATGTTCATGTATGTTTAATCTATGCGTAATGTAAACGGTTGCCGGTGTTTTTCCAATACACCCTATAGCTTTCTTTTCATTTTAAATATTGATATAGGAGAATTATAAATTGAAACTGTCTTTCGACCATGTTCATATAATTTGTAATGACGTTGAAAAAATGAAGGATTATTTTCTAAATGTTTTTGATGGATCTTTGGAGTTTTTAGATGAAAACTTTCATGGTGCACCAAATGCGATTGTGAAAGTTGGGGAAGCAAAATTATTCTTAAGAGGGGTGAGGCCATCAGAAAGTCCCGGAAAAAATGACCCTGATTCAGTCATGGGAGTAGATCATTTTTCTTTTTCTGTAGAAGATGTTACTGAATTATCGAAATCTCTGAAAAATAAAGGGGCAGAATTTATTCGTGAACCAGCAGCAGTTGGAATGGGTGGAAGAGTTACTGCTTTTATCAGGGGACCAGAAGATATAAGGATAGAGTTGAGCGAAAAAGACAAATCATGAAAAGGAAAGGGTAGTTTATGAATGAAAAAAAGAATAGTAAGACTTGGCGTGTTTATTTGTCCGGAGAGATACACACAGACTGGCGAGAATGTATTCAAGAGGGTGCTAGACAGAATAGCCTTCCTGTGGAGTTCTATTCACCAGTGGTAGATCATGACGCTAGTGATAACTGCGGTGTTGATATACTAGGATCAGAAGAAAAAAGTTTTTGGAAAGACCATAAAGCTGCAAAAATGAATGCTATCCGCATACGCAATTTGATCAAGGATTCCGATATTGTGGTAGTAAGATTTGGAGAAAAATACAAACAATGGAATGCTGCTTTTGATGCAGGTGTTGCTTCTGCTCTTGGAAAATCTATTATTACGATTCATGGAGAAGAACATACGCATGCATTAAAAGAAATAGACGGAGTCTCGATGGCTGTTGCTCAGACTCCTGAACAGGTTGTAGAAATTTTAAAACATATTACATGATATGAATTGATTTGCTTGAAAGGAGAGTGAAATGGAATTATTTAAACAAGCGGAAAGTATTGGAGAGAGCCTAAAACAATTTTCGAAAACTGTTTCTGTTGCAGAAACTTCTGCAGGAGGATTAATTTCTGCTTCCCTTCTATCGGTTCCTGGAGCTTCTTCTTATTTTCTAGGAGGAGGAGTTTTATATACCTATGAGTCTAGACATAAAATGCTTTCTATTGAAGATAGTTTTTTTGATGGACTCAGACCTTCAACAGAAGAATATGCAATTCGTCTTGCGCAAGCTATTCAAAATCATTTAGGTAGTGATTATGCTATTTCTGAATCAGGCGCATCTGGACCTAGTGGTAATCGGTACGGAGATTCTTCTGGGCACTGTTGTATTGCAGTTGCTTCAATAGATGACGTGAAATGCATAACGATAGAAACTGGTAGTGAAGATAGGGCGGAAAATATGAATATTTTTGCGAAGTCTGCTTTGAGTTTGCTGCAGGAAATTTTGCAATAAATTCTTTGTTAAATTTTCAATAACATTAGAAGCTTGGCAATACAGGGTTTATTTTAGGAAAAATATTTTCTAAGTCATACCCCGCTGTTAGTAAAACATCTTCTCTGTGTCTTCTAGAAATCATCTGAACGCCTAAGGGGACATTCTCTTCTGTTTTTCCGGTAGCAAAAGACATGCCTGGGAGTCCTAGGTATGGAGGAGCAATCTGCGGAAGCATGGAGTCAAACACCATGTCGAAAGACTCTGGTGATTCCAGATCCTTTAAGTCTTCAAAGGGTATGTCACCTGTTGTTGGGCAAAGCATTACTGGATATTGATCAAAAAATGTATTCCATTCCCTTCCTATGCTTGCTCTATTTTGTAAGGCATCCATAAAATTTTCTAGGCTTGCATCAGAACACCTACGAGTCATTTGACTGTAAACAAAATTAGCATCGGGATCATTTTCTTTTTTGATTGCTTCTCCGCCAGTTCTTCTGAATTGTCCAAGCCAGAGAACTGCTTGAAATTTAGCTGCTTTTTGAAAATTTGGTGGCTTCACTTCTTCTACAATCCATCCTAATTCTTCGAGCGCTTTAGCAACTTTTTTTAATTCTCCTACTACAATAGGATCGATTGACAACCCTTCTATTTCAGTTACAAGACCTACTTTTTTTGCCGGCATTGGAAAAGATAATGGTACAGGAGTCCACCATGGGTCACTATAATTTTCCATACTCATCGCTTTAAGGCCAAGTTCAATATCAGTAATAGAACGCGCTAAAGGACCGGTTACTGCCATGATTTGTGCACCTATATGATTATCAGGGCTAGTGTAATTTACCATCGGAACCCTGCCTAAACTCGGTCTTAGTCCGTGTATGCCACAAGCATATGCTGGATAACGAATAGATCCAGCAATATCAGATCCATGTCCTATTGCACCCATTCCGGATGCTGTAGCAGATGCAGCACCTCCCGATGATCCT
>CAYWAX010000065.1:0-10572 GCA_964456425.1 uncultured Nitrospinaceae bacterium
TCTGAAGGAGGTAGGGCGGAGTCTATCTCTCAGCAAAGAATGGATGCGATGTCATCTGATGGGAAATTGTGGTACGGAAAAGCTCTTTTTGCTGGAATTAACTTGGTAAGGCAGGGAGCAGGAACAATGCTCGCGGGTAGTCCCGAAGTGGTTGCGGAGGAAATCCGTAAATACATAGATGTTGGAGCCTCTACTTTCATTCTTTCAGGATGGCCACATGATAGAGAGGCTGAAAATTTTGGAAAAATGTTACTACCACTTTTGCCGAAATATAAAGAATCGTAGGAAAAAAAGTTAAATTATTTTATCTGATTATTCTTAAATCTCATTGGATTATAAGGACTTATGTCCACGCTATAAGATTCTCCAGTTAGCAGTGAAACAATGATCTGCGCACTCGCAGGTGCAGGTCCTACTCCAGAGGGTCCATGACCGGAACAGAAATATAGTCCCTCAATATTACCTTTGCCAATCAATGGGAGGTAATCAGTAGTTACTGGTCTAAAACCGGTCCAAGTTTCCTTAATTGCAGAATCCTTAATATTAGGGATTATTTCTATACCACCGTTCATAAGCCAGCTAAGTCCTCCAACTGTTAACCTTTCATCTTCACCAGCCCATTCTCTAGTAGCGCCAAGTATAATTTTACCATTTGATCTAGGAACAAAATATGGGTCATTTTCTGTCAGTATGATGTGATTTAAATGTATTTTTCTTCCATCGATAGAAATAATTTGTCCTTTTTGAGGTATTATAGGAACATCTATATTGATTCCTTGAATTTTACTGGTTCCAGTTCCTGCGCAGATGATTACGGAAGAAGAGTGAATCTCGTCTCTTTCTGTTCTTACTCCTTTGATCGAGTTTTTTTCAGATAAAATTTCACTGACTAGTTCTCCACTTCGGATTTCTACGCCGAGTTTTCTACATGATATTTCTAAAGCGGGACCTAGATTTCTAACTTCTACATTTCCCCCTTCTACAAGGAGAGCTCCATCTATTTCTTTTGAGAGTTCAGGTTCTTTTTCCAGTACTTCGGTGGATGATAACCAGCTTGTATTGCCCCAATCGTTATTTTTTGCCTTTGATCTTATATTTTCTGATTCTTTTTTATTGAAGGAGACTAAGAGTACACCTTGAAGAGTGAATTCGATGTCTATTCCTGTTTCTTCTTGAATCGATTGTGATATTTTAGGCCATAAAGGAAATGAAAGATTTCTGAGAATCAGTCCAGGCTCCCCGGCGATATCTGTTGAACCGCTTGTTGCGTGAGGGGAGATAATTCCTGCAGAGGCCCATGTTGCACCCGACCCCAATTCAGATTTGTCAATCAAAGTTACTTCTCTTCCTGCTTTGGCAAGATATCTTGCGGTGAGAAGACCAATGATTCCACCTCCTACTACAACTGTATCAGACATTGTCTCCTCATATTTTGATTTACACTAACTTTTTAGACTAGTGGCTCCCATCGGTTTGCTATGGTAATTTAAAAAAGAATGTTTGTGTAATGCTTTAAGTGAAATTTTTTTAAAATCTTTAATATTATATCTTGTCTATGTTTTATATTGGGAGTCTTTAGTATGAGCAGATTAAGTCCGTTAGAATTGTCAAAATTAAGCGAAAGTCAAAAGAAGATATACCAGCATATCGATTCTGGTCCTAGAGGAGGGGTTGCAGGTCCATTTTTAGCTTGGCTAAAATGTCCTGATTTTCTAGAAAAATTAGAGAAAGTGAGTAGTCATCTTAGGTTTGGCACTTCATTTACTCCCAGATTAAGTGAATTTGCAATTCTGATTACGGCACGTTTTTGGGGGGCCCAATATGAATGGTATGCTCATGCTCCTATCGCTATTAAGGCAGGACTTTCAAAAGACATTGTAGAAAGTATTCGTAAGGATGAAGTTCCAGAGGATATGAATGCAGATGAATCTGCACTTTATGATTTCTGCCAACAGGTACATAGAAAGCATTTTGTGAGTGATGAAGTATATGAAATTGCCTTAGATAGATTTGGAGAAAATGCGCTCGTAGAACTCACTTCTCTTATTGGATATTACACAATAGTTTCTATGACTTTGAATGTTTTTAAATTAGATGTTCCTGAAGGTGAAACTCCCCCTTTAGTTATCTGACATAATTTTTTCAATATATTGATTTGCTAAAAATACAATTTTGAACGATTGTTTCCGTAAAACTGACTTTATAGGAGCCTCAGAATGGAGAAGAGATTAGGATTCTGTTTTCTCACTTTTGCTGACATTTCTTTCGAAGCTATAGGAGATGTAACAAAATATGCAGAAGAAAATGGTTTTGATAGAGCTTATACTACTGAGTCTCTTACTGATACGTTTGCAATAAATATGGTTATGGCGATGAAAACTACAACTATTGAAGTAGGTAGTTTTATCGCGATTATTTATTTGCGTCATCCTTATATTACAGCACAAGCGGCAACTACCCTGAGTGATATTTCAAATGGTCGATTTATACTAGGGCTTGGTCTTGGACATCCCCCAAGAAATGCAGCTATGAATATAAAAACTGGAAAACCAACTGTTGATCTTAGAAATTATGTATCCGAAGTGAAAGGTCTTCTGAAGGGAGAAAATGTTTATCCAGATCTACCTGTTCAAACGTATCAAGGAAAAGTACTGGGGTTTAAAAAACCGAAAAACGATGTTCCAGTTTTTACAGCGGCAGTAGGTCCTAGAATGACAAAATTATCTGGTGAAATTTCTGATGGAATTATGCTTTATATGGTTCCTCAGTCTAGAATAAAAAAATTAGTTGATTTGAAAAATGGAGGGGCGTTGGAGAAAAAGAGAGATCCACTTTCGGTAAAAGTAGATTTAGGCATTCATACTTTTTTCTCTGAAGATTTGCAATTAGCCAGAGATAAGGCAAGGGAAACACTAACTTATTGGCTTGGTCTCCCAGCTTATAATAGATCTATACGTGAAAGTGGATTTGTTAAGGAAGCGGATCTGATCTCGAAAGCCTTTCATGAAAATGATCAAAAAGGAATTTCTTCGAATATAACTGATGAATTAATTGATCAGTTTTGTCTGGTAGGTCCAAGAAATAGGTGTTTGGAGAAGCTTGACGGTCTTAGGAGTGAAGGCGTGGATTTGCCTGTATTAATGATTGATCCTGTAGAAGCAGGGGAGTCTTATGAAGGAGCATTAAGAAGAACAATATCAGGTCTTTCTCCAAAATAGATTTTTTTAAAAGGTTCTAATGTCGACTCAAAAAATAAATACTAAAACCGTATGGTTTGCTTCTTCTTTTATTTTTCTTGCACATTTTGTGATTGACAGTGCCGCACAATTTCCAATGGCTCTTATTCCTGTGCTTAGAGAGAAGATAGGTTTTAGCTTAACCCTTGCCGGTTTTATGATATCTGTTCAGGCTAGTACCAGTGCAATCAGTCAGCCTTTGACTGCACTTGTGATTGATAGATGGCCGCGGGTACCTTGGTTGCCTATAGGACTTGTAGGGTGTACTTTTTGTTTTTCTGCTATAGGTTGGATCTCTAGTTATACCTCTTTATTAGTTTTGATGTTTGTGGGTGGTATGTTTTTCGCATTTACTCACCCAGATATGGGTGCGCGTGCAGGTAGATTGAGCCAAACAGGCAGTAGTGTTCCGATGAGTCTTTTTGTTACGGGGGGAAGAATCGGATTTGCTGTTGGTCCACTAATTGCAATTTCTGTAACTGAAAATTTAGGTTTGAAATGGCTCACATTATATGGTGTGTTTGGAGTGATTGCTGCTTTTTTTGTAATGATAAGTACGCCTAGGGTTGATAAAGAATCTATTTCAGGTGATACCAAAAAAATAGATTTGTTTTCTATATTTAGTAAAATAAAAGGAGATGTTGTATCTCTTTTTGTTATAGGAGGTGTAAGAGCGATAGTTGTATCGAATTTGGCATTTTTCTTAACTACTATGTTTGTCGATGAAAATCTTGGTTTGTGGGAAGGGGGATTGACAAGTACGCTTTTTTTCATAGGTGGCGCGTTTGGTGTAATCCTAGGTGGTATTTTTGCTGATTGGTACGGAAGAAGATTGACGATTATCTCAGGAATCATTGTTTCTATGATTGCTATGTTTCTTTTTTTAATCTTTCCATTAAAAATCTGTTATCTCTTTGTTGGATTTATAGGATTTGGTGTATTTGTTCCTATGGGACTTTCTATCATACTAACTCAAGAGAAAATGCCTGAGAATCGAGCGTTTGCAAGTTCTTTGATCCTTGGGGGAGGATGGATAATTGCAAGTATGACTGCCCCTTTGGTAGCTTGGCTAGGAGAAATATATGGCCTTAAATCTGCCCAGTGGATACTTATGCTCTTTCTTTTCCTTGCTCTATTCTGTGGTTTTTCTTTGGAGAGGGATAAAAAATAATTAGGAATTGAAATTTGATCTTTGCATGAGGTTTTTCTTCGACTCTTTCAGTTTTTTTTTCCACTTGTTTAGTTTTTCTTCACTAAATAAAAGTTTTCCGTTTTCTTTGACTACTTTTCCGTTTATCAATACAAAACGTATATCCGATTCATTTGCATGCATAACTGTAGCTTGTTCCGGATTGTGTGCAGATGACATATTTAAACTATCTCCATCGATAAGAATAATATCTGCTTTTTTGCCCGGTTTTAGAGAACCTATTTTGTTGTCCATTCCCAAGGCTATCGCATTATTGATAGTTGTCCATTCTAAAGCCTCTCTTGTAGATATTGATTTTTTCTCTCCTTTCATTCCTTGTTCGTAGAATTTTATATTTGAAAAAATTCTTTGTGAACGCAAAGAAGAACGTAAAATATCCAACATTCCAGCTCCTGAATATATTTCAAGATCAGAGCCAATAGAGGGCTTGCCTCCAAAATTTGAAACTTTGCTTATGATTGGTTCTACTCCGTGTGTTTGCAGTTCTGCAACGGGAGTTGATGTTATAGAAGCACCAGAATCTACAATTAGTTTGATTTCATCATCTTTAAGATAATTTCCGTGAACAATGTTGTGTTTGTTATTTAACAAACCTTCCTGAAGTAATAGTGCATATCCTTCTTTTACTATGCGATTGGGCATGCCCCAGATGTGTGCACTTGAAAGAAGGTCGAATTCTTTCGCTAGCTGGAAATCTTTTAAAGTTACTTCTTTTGTAGAATAGTCTGGGCCAAGTATTGCGATTGCGAGGGTAACAAGTTCCGTGTCTCCACGAAGAGTTCCTTTGCGAAGTCTTTCTATTTCTTCTCTTGGATGAGGTACCGTAGAGAAATGAGGTTCCCCATCTTTTGGATCTGGTTTTACGGTGCCATGACCGAAAATAGCCCTGATGCCGGATGTGAATAGTGCTTCTATGGCAGAGTCGGTATGTTCAGGAGTAGCATTTCCATGAGACCAATCAAAAATAGTTGTGGTTCCACTATTGATTTGGTTAAGGGAACCAATAAGATTGCCGATATAAATATCTTCTGGTTCGTAATGTGTGGCAATGTTCGCATGAACTACATTGAAATATTCTCTTTGTTTCCAGTTTCCGCCGATACCTCTTATTGCCGTTTGCCAGGTATGATGATGAGCGTTTATTAAGCCAGGTAAAGCAATCATCCCAGTAGCGTCTATTTCTGTGTCAAAATTTTCCTCTATTTTATCTCCGATAGAAAAAATGAGGTCATTTTTTATCAGTATGTTCCCTTTATGGATATTCCCAATTTCCGAGTCCATACTGATAATAGTTGCGTTTTTTATGAATGTATTAGACATTGTTTTTTCTCTTTTTTATTTGAGTTATATTACAAGAAATTCTTTTTTTCATCTAGAAAGAGGTTTTAGATTTGAATGAGAAGAAAACCGTAAAACGTTATGAGCCAAATTTAGTCAGGTCTATACATCCTAAAGCCTATCCACAGTGGCCTTTTGATGAGCCTCCTCAGGTTCCTGAATCTTCTCAGCCAGTATATACAATTAGTGCTGATTTAGATCAGATGATTGGTATGAGGGACGATGTGAATTTAGCAGCTGATGTTTTTCGTCCAAGTTCTCCTGGTGATAAATTTCCAGTATTGCTTTCACTTTCTCCTTACACAAGGGGATTACAATCTACTAATGTCGCTATCAGTCAGAATGAGGCTGGAATAACCGAATTTTGGGTGCCTAGGGGTTACGTTCATGTAATAGTAGATGTTCGAGGCACAAATGATTCAGGTGGAGTGTATGATGATAAAGGAGAGAAAGAACAGTCTGACTATTTAGATTTAATTGAGTGGTGCGGAACCCAATCTTGGTCTAATGGTTCCGTTGGTATGATGGGATGTTCTTATTTTGCGGAATCTCAAGTTTTAGCGGCTACTTTAAAACCTCATCACTTAAAAGCTATTTTCCCTTATGATGCGTTTACAGATCTTTATAGGAACAGAAATTATCACGGCGGAATTCCTTATACAGGGTTTATGTGGAATTGGTATTCAGCTGTTTCCAATCTGAATTTTGGAAGTGGGAGACTAGAGGAGCCTGCGGGTATTCAAAAATTGATTAGAGAAGGTATTTGTTACGAAAGACCTCTGGATGATGAATACTATCGAATCAGATCTCCATTTTACCGTCTTGATCAAATAGAAATCCCAACGTACTTCGGATGTGATTGGACTTTTTGGTGGTTGCATTTGCAGGGTTCGTTTGATGGTTGGGAAGGAACTGGCGATATCCCCAAAAAAATGTTGATTGGTCCTAGACCTGAACCTTGGAGACCTTTTGCTGCGTATCAAGAAGAAGCATTAAGATGGTATGACTATTGGCTGAAAGGTTTGGATACCCGAGTCATGGATGGTCCTCCTATTCAGATGTATGTACAAGGAAAAAATATTTGGAGAAGCGAGCACGAGTGGCCAATTTCCAGAGCCAAAATTGTGAAGTTTTATTTAGGAGGGGAAGCAGATGGTTTAGAAGGTTCCTTGTTAGATTCTGCTCCTTCAGGTTTAGAAAGAACGTATGTCAGCGATCCAAAAAATGCAGAATATAGACATGGCAAACCAAAATTGATTTACCGCTCTGATCCTATCACTGACGAGTTTGAAATTCTTGGACCGTTGAGTTTGCATTTAGTCGCAAAAAGTTCTTGTGAAGATACAGATTGGCTTGTAAGCCTATTTGATGAATCTATAGATGGGTCATCGAGAATACTTACTTCCGGATGGCTTAGAGCTTCACATAGAGAATTAGATTCTAAACGTTCAAAACAATGTGCCCCCTGGCACCCTCATAATAAAGTGATGCCTTTGACTCCTGGAAAAGAAGAGGTTTTTGAAATTGGACTTGTTCCTACTTCGAATCACTTCTTTGAGGGACATCGTCTTAGACTAGAGATTTCCAGTTCTGCCTCAGCCGCAGATAGAACGAATTTTCATGATACTCTTCCTTTTTATACTGAAAATACTGTCCTTGAAGGAAAAGAGGGTTCTTTCATAGAAATCTCCTGTGTTTAATCTTATTTGTAATTAAAAATAGTTCTATTGTGATTTTTAGGAATGGTTTGTCTTTTGACTGAGAATATAATACTTGCCGTTACATTTGCTTTTTCGACTGCAATACTTACTGCAACCTTTCAAACTATCGCAAGAAAGGGAAGAGTTTATGGTAATGCTGCAACCGGTGTTGTAATTGGGCTAGTTATCAATTCCCCAATTTTGGTTCTTTACACTTTTTTGAGTTGGGAGCCTCATTGGTTCAATTTGAAGGCGATAAGCCTTTTTGTTGCTACCGGTTTTGCCGCAACAGGTTTAGGACGGTTTCTCCTTTATTTTTCGATTCATAAGCTTGGAGTTGCGATAACTTCTCCCTTGCTTTCAAGTATTCCTCTTTTTACTGGATTGATGGCTGTAGGAGTCCTAGATGAGACTCCTGAACTCAATGTTTGGCTTGCAACAATTTTAATTGTGCTCGGCTGTGTTTTTATAACTTTAAAGCAAGAGAGTTCCGGAAACTGGAATCTTAAATATATTTGGGTTCCGTTTGCTTCTGTGTTGAGTTATAGCGTGGCAAGTATTTTCAGAAAAATGGGACTAAATATTTTACCTGAACCTCTATTAGGTTCAACAATTACATATGTAGCCGGTCTATTTTTAGTTCTTTTTCTATGCTTATTCATGAAAGGAGAAAATAAACCTAATTTTAGAAATAAATCTGCTTGGATCTTTTACGGATTTGTAGGATTGATAAATATGTTATCTCTTGTAAGTCGTTGGACTTCAACAAGCTATGCAGACTTGACGATAGTTACTCCTTTATTTGCAACGTCTGGATTTTTTGCTTTGGTGATAAGTAAATTTTTATTAAGTAATGATGAACATGTTACAATTTGGTCTTTTATAGGGACTGTTCTAATCGTTAGTGGTGGTGCCATAATAACTTGGAATTTATTCTCAGGGTAATTTTTCCAAAGAGAGGGAATGATATGAGTTTTTTTAGATCAAAAGGTCTTATCCTTTTTATGTTTCTTTTCGTTGGAAATACCTTAGTTTATGGATACGATAAAAGTCATTTGGCAAAGTTGAAATCTGATGGTTCTTGTATTAAGTGTGATTTAACGGGAGCAGATTTTCGAAAAGCGAAACTTGCTAATGCAAATCTTTCCGGTGCAAATTTAAGGGGGTCTATTTTAATTTTGGCTGATTTGCGAGGAGCAAATTTAAACGGAGCGAATTTAACAGAGGTAAATCTTTCTGCAGCAAATATGTCTGGCTTAATTTCGGTTGCGACTAACTATAGGGGTGCCAATTTATCAGGTGCTAATTTACAACAGGCTAATCTAGAGAATTCAAGTTTTTTGAATGCGCTAATCATGAATGCAGATCTTACGGGAGTAAATATAAAAAACGTAAATTTATTTGGAGCAAATCTCTCTGGTACTAATCTACAAGGGATAAATCTGTCTCTCGCAAAGCTATGTAAAACAAAGGTGCCTTCAAAGGGATGGAAGAGTTTTTTTATTTCCTCTCAAACAAACAATAACAACTGTAAAAAATAAAGAAACTTTTTAGAAATCTGGTTCTAGAATGTAAATTCCAGCACCCATTCTTTCTGTGATATATACGAGTTCATTTTTTGCGACAAAGACATCGTCTATTTGTGTTTGCAGCATTTCGTATCTTCCTGCAGCTATTTTTCTAGGTTTTCGTTTTGGCGTTTCCGGAACGTAGTAAGCAATTTCTTTAGGATTTTCTGCATCTTCAATATCAAACACTCTTAAACCAGCATTGAAATACGTATGATATATTCTTTTGGAACTTTTAAAAGAATCTTCTCTATTTTCATGAATATTGTGCGGTCCAAAACGACCTCCTCTCTCTATAAAATCACCTTCTGGAACAGGGAGTGTAGAAATAGTTTGAGGATTTTTCTCATCACTAATATCTAAAATTCTGACATCTTTATGAATATCGTCACAATCGTATGCGGTACACTCATCGGAAACTACGCAAAGATCTCTATCAAGAAGCGGAAGCACTGAGTGGGTAGCAGAACTCTTATCTGCAGGCCACTCGGTATGACTGATTACTTCTGGTTTTGAGATATCAGAAATATCATGAATGATAAATCCAGAATCCCACCAGGCGCCATAACATCTATCTCCGATGGGCATCGCTAGATGGAGTGTCGCTCTTTTGGAAGGAGCTGATATTTCTTCGAATGTTTCTGATAATTCATCACAGCAACTCGGCATAACGTATGAGCCTTTTGCTGTTTTCTTAAATTCGTCGTTGAATTGTCCCGCTTGAACCCAGTCTCTTTCTTCGTCATTTCTCATTCCGGGTAGGGCCCATCTGCCGATTTCTTTAGGATCTTCTGGATTGGATAGATCAATAATTTTAAGGAATTGATCGATATAATCATCATCTCCTGCAGTTATGAAAGCATAGGGTTCATCGAAGTAGCACATTCTGTGGACTCCTCTTCCTCCAACATGAAAAAAGGAAAGAAGTTTTAAATCGGGAAGTTTGGAAAGGTCGTAAACATCTATTCCTGCTTTAACAGGAGTTCTATCTCGTCCCCCAAATTGTTCATTATTAACGATTAAAATATCTCCCACAATTTGCACTTTATTGGTATGCGTATTAACAGGAGCAGCAATCTGATTTACAAGTACCGGTTTTCCAGGATTAGAAACATCTATGATGCTTGTCCCAGCACCTGAGTTTCCGACATGACCGCAGATGAGGAAATTATCTTTAAGGAGAGCTTGCATAATATCCCCTTTATTTTCTCCACCAAAATCGCAGTGACCGAGAAGCTTAAATCCTTTTGTTTCTTCAGATTTTATCTCTTTTCCAGGAGTACCTCGTCCTGGGTAAGGAGCGCCATTCATGTCAGACATTTCTCCCCCTTTTTATGTAATTATGAGTTTTTGTGAAAAAATGACGAAAGGTAAATTTTCAACCCTCAAACTCATCTTTTCAATTTAAATTTACTTGAGAAGATAACATTCTAAACCCTTTAAAGACAAGGGATGTAACTAAATTGCAAAGGATTAAAAAGAAACAAGACGGTAGAGGACGTAAATGTAAATCAATTTTT
>CAYWAX010000066.1:0-10474 GCA_964456425.1 uncultured Nitrospinaceae bacterium
ACTTGGCTCACGTTTCCATATTCCTCATGGAATAAGTAATTCTCTAATGTTTTCACATGTAATAAAGGTGAACTACAGTTCAGAAATTAAAAAATTTGCTAAAATAGCTAATATCCTCGATGAAAATACACTCTCCTTCGATGAGGAGAAAGCTGCTGAAAGCACTGTAGGCGCAGTTAAAAAACTGTGCGAAGATTGTGGAGTTCCTACCAGACTTAGCGAAGTAGATATTCCTGCTCATGCTATTCCAGAACTCGCGGAATCTGCCTTCAAACTCGAGAGGTTATTAAATTGCAATCCAAAACAACTTACTCTCGAAGATATAGAAAAAATATATCAATCTGCTACTTAGGAATCAGTACAATTAAAACTTATAAAACTTTCTCAAAACTTCTCAAACTAAATATAAATCATTTAGTTTCAATAATGGGCGCAGGTGGCAAAGCAACCCTAATGAAAAGACTTATTCTAGAAGCTCAGGAATCAGATAGTCCAATATTAGTTACAGGAACAACTAATCTACATTCTTTTAAAAACTCAACCGGATTACAAACAATCTCTGGATATGAGGGAATTAAAGTTTCGCAAAAAGATGAAAAGATTTTATGGGCAAAAAAAAAATTACCGAATGATATTTTTCATGGATTTTCTACTCGAGAAATAGACGGAATTCAAGAAAAAGTAAAAAAATATCTAATCATTGTAAAAACAGACGGTGCGAGAAAACGATTAATTAAAGTTCCGAACTCTACTGAACCTCTTATCCCTAAAAAAACAACTCACTGCGTAGCTATCTTTAATATGCAATCGATCGGACAAAAAGCTTCCTCAGAACTTATACACCGTTTTGAACTTTGTTCCCAAATAGCTAAATTAAAAAAAAATAATATAATTGAATGTTCACATTTAGCTAATCTAATTTCTTATAAAAATGGATATCTTTCTCGAATGCCTAAAGATTCAAAGAAAATTTTATATCTGTCTGGTTGTCTAAAAAAAGACGATTTGAAAAATGCAGAGAAAATTTGTAAATCTATTGAAAAAATTGGATATGACATGCTTATTTTCGGAGATACAATAGAAAAGAAATTTTTTTTATATGGAGAATAATATGTCTGAATTTCAAGAGTTGAAAAAATTTCTAGCAAATAAAGAAAAAGAAATTAATAGGGGAATTAAAGAGATAGTTGAAATGGACTCTCCTACATTTCCTTCCGTAGGGACAAACAAGATAATCAATTATTTTTCAAAAAAGTTTAAATCATCAGGAATTAAATGTGAGAAATTAAAAGGAACTAAAGGAACAGGAGATCATTTATTAGCAACAGTTCGGGGAAAACGAAAAAATAAATCAAAAATTTTATTGATAGGTCATTGCGATACAGTTTTTCCATTACAAACGTCTGTTAAAAGGCCTTTTAAAATTAGAGAGAAAACAGCATATGGTCCTGGTGTCGCAGATATGAAGAGTAGCCTTATAACATGTTTTCACGTTATTGAATTCATTCAAAAAAAATATTTAGAAAAAGTCGGAGAAATACAAATTCTGTTTGATTCTGACGAAGAAAGAGGTAATCCTTCATCACGTAATATCATTGAAAAATTAGCAAAAGATACTTTCGCCGGTCTAATTATCGAACCGGCACGCGCAAACGGTTCGATCGTTTCTTCAAGAAAAGGAAGCATTATTGGTAAATTAGAAGTACATGGAATCGCAGCACACTCTGGTGTTGAACCTGAAAAAGGTGCTAGCGCTATCTATGAGATAACTAGAAAAATTATAGAGATATCAAAACTAAAAATTAAAAATGGCAATATTAATGTAACAGGATTAATAGGAGGAGAAAGGCCTAATATAGTTCCAGAAAAAGCCGAATGTCTTATTGAATTAAGAGCTTTAGAGCAAAGGATTCTTAACGAAACTTCTAAAAAAATTAAAAAAATTATTAAAAAAAACACATTTATAACAAACACAAAGTCGATATATAAAATCGTTGATGAAAGGCCTGCAATGGAATTCAACAAAAAAACCAACGCCTTGTTAAAAATTACTGAATCAATATACAAAAAAGCTAGACTTAAATTTGGACATACTTCTACTGGCGGGGGTTCTGATGGCAATTACTTATCAGCTTTAGGAATTCCTGTTTTAGACGGATTAGGACCTGTTGGAGGAAATTTACATACGGAATTAGAATATCTACAAATAGATTCGATATCAAAAAGAGGTGCTATCCTAGGATCTCTAATTTTACAACTTAGTTCCTCTTCAAAAATTTAATGAAGAACAGAATCACTTCAAATGGTCCCATCTTTTAATTTTAGCTTCATGCAAATTACTTCCTGTATCAATTTTTATTCCTTTATCAATAGAAACTATTTCTCCTATATCCGTTAATGCTAATTTTAAAGTATGACGAATATACTCTTGTATCTTTTCAGCATCACTTTTTGACGCTGTCATTAGAAGTTCATAGTCCTCTCCTCCATAAAATGCTAAGTCAAGAGGATCTACTTGAGATTTTTTTCCTAAATTCTCCAATTCTGGAGAGATATAAATAGATTTTGCATCAACAACCGCACCTACTTTAGATGCATTGCAAATATGAGCCAAATCACCTAAAAGAGAATCGCTAATATCTATCATTGAGCTAGCATATTTATTTTTACCAATAAAATTTCCAGCATGAACTCTGGCTTCAGGTCGTATTTGTTTATTGATGAGAAAATCTCTTTCTATTTTTTTAACAGAAACCTCTGGATTAGATAAAATAAAATGGCCGCCAGCCGCCGTACCTAATTCGCCAGTAACTAAAATTCGATCTCCGATCCTAGCTCCACTTCTTCTAACTAATTTATCTTTTTCTGCTTCACCTATCATAAATAGATCGATAAACATGGGACCTTCAGTACTACTTACATTCCCTCCAAGCAGAACAACCTCTATTCTATTACATATCGATTTCATCTCTTCACCAAACTCTTTTAAAAAAGTGTCTATTTTCAAATTTTGATTAGAAAGTCCTAGAGAAAGTAATCCAAAACGAGGTGTTGCACCCATAGCAGCAATATCACTCATATTCACAGCCATAATTTTATTTGCTATATCTTTACTAGAGGAAGTTTTAAGACTGAAATGAACATCTTCCATTTGAATATCTGTTGAGAGGACCCAACATTTTTCACCTCCAGCGTCAATAACCGCAGCATCATCACCATTTCCCAAAATAATATCATTGTATTTTTTTGAAGTTGTAAATTTTGACTGCAAGAAATCTATAAGGGAAAATTCTGTGAATTTTTCATTCATTTTATTACCCTATCAATAATTTTTCTCATATCTTTACACACTTTTTCTGGAGAAGATGAATTCATAATAGCGGCAATAACTGCAACTCCTGAGACTCCACTTTGTAAAACTTGCTCGATATTCTTTATGTTGATTCCACCAATAGCGACAATTGGGAAATCAGGGAAACATTCTACCATTTCCATCAATCCATCTGGTCCAATAGGCATCCTAGAAGTTTCTTTACTTTTAGTAGAAAAAGCTGGGCCAACGCCAATATAATCAGCACCATCCCTTATTGCAACTTCAGCTAACTCAGGACTTGAAGCGGAAACCCCAAATATAAAATTTGTACCTACTATTTTCTTTGCATCAGGCAACAAATAATCATCTTGACCAAAATGAACACCTCTCGCATCTGAAACTAGAGCAATATCTAACCTGTCGTTTATAATAAGCGAACAATCACTACCTAACAGGACTTCTTGAACATTTTCTGCAAGTTTCTTAAACTCAATGGATTCAATATTTTTTTCACGCAACTGAATCATTGTAGCCCCACTATAGGCGACGGAACGAACTACTTCCAAAAAAGGAATGTTCGAAGAACTTTTAATCATATTTCGGTCTGTCACAATAATTAATCTAGGGTCCAAAAAATATATTCTCCTTTATTAAATAAAAATTATAGTACTTAAAGTATATATACATAAAAAAAATTCTAATTTAAATTAAAATTATCTTATATGACAAACATTCGATTATTTATATTTTCAAATGAAAGAGTTGATATTCTTGACGGAATACCGTTTCCAATTTATCTTCTCTTGAATGAATAAAATCTTGTTCTAATAGAATGTTGCATGTATTTTAATGATTCAGTTATCTAGTTTTTATTTTTTTGAACTTAGAAGGAAATTTAATAATTTGTTAGATATTCGTGAGATACGAAAAAATCCCGATGAAGTGCAAAATCAATTACAAAGACGGAATGGTAATTTTGAAATCAGTTCGCTTCTAAATGCAGATTCTGTTCGCAGAAATTTATCTCATGAGGTTGAAAGTCGTGTTGCAGAAATTAGGAAAAGAAGTAAAAAAATTGGAGAAATGAAACGACAACAAGAAAATGGAGAAGAACTAAAAGAGCTTTTAGCAATGAACGAAAAATTATCCCAAGAAGTTAAAATATATGAGAATAAGTTAAAGGACGCAGAAGTTCTTCAAAATAGCGCCTTGATGAATTTACCTAATATTCCTCATTCAAGCGTGCCCGATGGAAATTCGACTGATGACAATGAATTTGTTAGGGAATATGGAGAGAAGCCAAATTTTAGTTTTACGCCTAAAAGTCATGATGAAATCGGAAATAACTTAGGAATTTTTGATTTTGAAAGAGCATCCAAAATTGCGGGTTCTAGATTTGCTCTTTACAAGGGGGTAGGTGCGCAGTTAGAGAGAGCACTTATTAATTTCATGCTTAATATGCATACGAATGAAAATAATTACACGGAATGGATGACCCCCTATATGGTAAATAAAAAATCTATGACAGGAACAGGGCAACTACCTAAATTTGAGGAAGATCTATTTAAAGTTGATAATACTGATTATTATTTAATTCCTACGGCAGAAGTGCCGCTCACGAATATCCATAGAGAAGAAGTACTAACAAATGAAATTCTTCCTCTTAAATACACAGCATACACTCCCTGTTTTAGAAGTGAAGCTGGTTCTTATGGACAAGATACCAAAGGCTTAATCAGACAACATCAATTTAACAAAGTGGAACTAGTTAAAATATGTCATCCTAAAAACAGTTATGAAGAATTAGAGAAACTTACTATCGATGCTGAAGAAATCCTCAAAAAACTTGACCTTCATTATAGAGTAATGAATTTGTGTACGGGTGATTTAGGTTTTTCAGCAGCCAAAACTTATGATTTAGAAGTATGGTTACCTTCACAAAATACATATAGAGAAATTTCATCTTGCAGTAATTTCGAAGATTTTCAATCTAGGCGTTCGCAAATACGTTATAAACCTGCTCAAGATAGTAAACCTGAATTTGTTCATACGATTAATGGTTCTGGCCTTGCTGTTGGCAGAACTCTTGTGGCAATTTTGGAAAATTATCAAAATCAAGATGGGAGCGTTTCAATTCCTGAAGCTCTTCTCCCTTATATGGGACAAATAAAGGAAATTGCCGCACAATAATAATTAGTTTCTCTAAAGTTTTTAAATATATAGTTTTAATATTTCATTTCACGGAGGGATGGCCGAGTGGTTGAAGGCGGCAGTCTTGAAAACTGTTGAGCGAAAGTTCCGGGGGTTCGAATCCCTCTCCCTCCGCCACAATAGAGAACTATGATTAAGAACTAAGATCCTCCGAAAGAAGTGACTTTTTCTCAAATATCACTATAATTCACGTGATGTTAAGCTTTAAATTTTTCATCAAAAAATTGTTAAGGATTTTTAAAATGGAGAGATGGCCGAGTGGCTGAAGGCGCTCGCCTGCTAAGCGAGTAGGCTGGGAGACTGGCCTCGAGGGTTCGAATCCCTCTCTCTCCGCCATAAAGAAGGGTATAATGAATAGAAAAAAGAATTTTTTTATTTTAATGACAATCCAGTTTATTTTTTTATTTACTTTTGCCCCTCAAATATTTTCTAAAGAAAATAAAAATCCAATTCTGATAATGAAAACAAATTATGGGACAATTTCTTTAGAATTATTTCAGAAAAAAGCACCTCAAACTGTTCAAAATTTTATTAGATTAGCAACTAATAATAAAAAGTTTATACATCCTGTTACAGGAAAAATCATTAAACCTCATTTTTATGATGGACTGACTTTTCACAGAGTGATTAAGGATTTCATGATTCAAGGAGGATGCCCAAAAGGGAATGGAACTGGGGGTCCTGGTTATAAATTTGAGGACGAAATCAATGCAAATACATTGGGATTACATAAAATAAAAGCATACGCAAACTCAAGGCCTCATCCATATTTAGGGATAAGTTCTCAAAGAGATTTTCATCTCAAATTAATTAAACCTCTTTTAAATTCCCTCAAAATAACAACTCAAGAAGAATTCAATAATAGCAAAGCACTTATTTTCAAAAAACTAGACAAACTTTCCGTAAAAGATGCGTTGAAAAATCTCGGTTATAACTATTCAGAAAAATTTGAATCTGAAGCTCCTTTAAGAGGAGTTTTAGCTATGGCTAACTCAGGACCTAATACAAATGGTTCTCAGTTTTTTATAAATTTAGTAGACACTCCTTGGTTAAGGGGAAAACATACAGTCTTCGGAAGAGTAAAAGACGGAATGTCTGTGGTAGACAAAATCGGAAATGTTTCGGTTGATAGAAACGGGAAACCAGGTACAACTGTCACTATTCAATCAATCCGCAAAAAATAAAGAAATAGAAAATATATTCTGATTTTAAAGTTCAGTTCTGTCCTCTATAGATCTCGAAAGAGTAATTTCATCGGTATATTCAAGTTGGCTTCCCATAGGAATACCCCTAGCTAATTTAGAAATTCTTACTCCTAATGGCTTTAAAACTTTTGAAAGATACAAAGACGTACCTTCTCCAGCCATATTAGGATTTAAAGCTAAGATCACTTCTTTTGTTCCAAGAGACTTAATGCGTTCAACTAATAGTGAAATTGTTAAATCTTCAGGCTCTATCCCATCAAGAGGTGAAATAACGCCCATTAATACATGAAAGCGACCACGAAAGTTTCCAGTTCTTTGAATAGCAAAAACATCTGAAGGATCTTCCACTACGCAAATTTGAGTAGGATCCTGACTAAAACAAATTTTACAATCATTTCCTCCAGATTCACCCTGAACCAACATAGAACATGTTTTGCACAAACTAACTTTATCTATTAAAGAATTACAACTAGATGAAATAATCTTAGATAACTCCGGATCTTTACTTAAAAGATGAAAAACAATTCTTTGTGCACTCTTTGGACCAATCCCAGGCAATTTAGCAAAGGCATTCACACATTCTTCAATTGCAGGGAAACGACTAATTGCCAATTAGAATTCCTTTTTATTAAAATTTACATCCCTGGAATAGGCAAACCACCTGTTAATTTTTTCATTTCTACTGACATAAGTTCTTTTCCATTTTTTAACGCTTCGTTACATGCTGCCCTTATCAAATCCTCTAGCATTTCTATGTCATCGGAATCAACAACTTCTGGTTCAATTTTAACAGATAAAATCTCCCCTCCACAGTTTGCGACTACTTTTACCATACCACCCCCAGAAGTCGCTTCAACTTTCTTGGTTGACATTTCATCTTGTAATTTACTCATCTGATCCTGAAACTGTCTTGCTTGTTTCATTAAATTTCCCATGCCACCTTTGAACATTTAATTTCCTCCTGAAATTCATTATACTTTTGAATATATCTAAGTTGGTTTTTCAAGTGTTTTTATGTCAACAACCTTTCCGTCAAATAAATCAACGACTTCTTGAATCATATCCTTTCCATTATTTTCAATAGATATGTGAGAAATTTCTTTCTTTTTTTCTTTCTTTATATTTCCTTTTTTCTCTATAGTAATCTCTATTTTCCATGGGAGAATTTTTTCTATCTTCTCCCTTAAAGAAGAAGTCTCTTCTTCAATTATACTGAAAAACTGAGGGTTTTCTTCTGATGAGTCTAAAAGTAATTTGATTTGATTTGATAACGAAAAATCAACTTTTAAATTATGAAACAATACTCTCCTACTTTCACGAAGTTCTGAAATCAGTTTTATCCAAGTCTCTTCTACTTTGATTGAGTCCCATTCATTATCCAACTCTTTAGAAACGTCCATAGAAAAAGGCTGGTCTATATGATTTTCTTCTTCTAGGGAATCAAATGGCTCATCATGTTTTTTTTTTAAGGCTACTTCACTAGGGACACTTGTAAAATTAGATTTATTCAAATCTGTTGAGGAATGCTTAATCTGTTCAAGAAGATCATCTACATTAGAAATTATATTCATATTACACATGCGAAGAAAAGCAATCTCAAGAATAAAATAAGGGGAACTTAAAGCAGAAGCTTCTGAAATAGTTCCATTTAAAATATTATAACTATGATGGATTTCTTCAAAAGAAAAAAGAGAAAGTATTTCCTCTCTTTCTTCAATTTCACCTCTACTGATATCGAAAAGCTCTTCATTATTTCCCGCTACTTTTAGTACCATCAAATCTCTAAGATAATTTAATAGTCCTGAGGAAAAAACATTTAAATCATGACCTTGTTCATAAATATCCTTAAGTTTTTTTAAAGCGTTTAAAGTATTTCTTTCACTTATAGCAGTTAAGATTTGACTGTATACATTAGAGGGAGGCAATCCTAATACAGTTTCAATATCTTTTTGAACAATCTTATCTTTTTCAGAAAAAGACAAAACTTGATCAAGGAGTGACAACGCGTCTCTTACACTACCTTCACTCATTCTTGATATAGAAAAAATAACAGAATCTTCTAGTTCTCTATTTTTTTCTTGGGATACATCAGATAGATGCTCAGAAATTTTCTGTGTAGAAATTCTTCGAAACTCGAATGTCTGACATCTGCTTATAACCGTATCTGGAACACGTCTTAGTTCGGTAGTCGCAAAAATAAAGACTACATTCGGAGGAGGTTCCTCTAAAGTTTTTAAAAGCGCATTAAAAGCACCTTTTGACAACATATGAACTTCATCAAGAATTATACATTTATACCTTCCTTTTGACGGCAAATAAACAAGGCGCTCTTGTAAGTCCCTTACATTTTCTACTCCTGTATATGTCGCTCCATCAATTTCTAAAACATCAGGATGAGAGGAAACGGATATTTCGTGGCAAGAACTACATTTGTCACACGGTTCACCATAAGATTCTTTATTCTCCTCGCAATTAAGTGCCTTTGCAAGAATTCTTGCTGTTGTAGTCTTCCCAACACCCCTGGTTCCTGAAAACAAATATGCAGAAGCAATTGTTTTAGACGAAAGAGAATTGATTAACGTCTGACATATATGTTCCTGGCCAATAAGTTTTTCGAACTTTTGGGGTCGATATTTCCTAGCACTTCCTTCATAACTCATAACTAAATTCCGAAAAAATATAAAAAGAATAAGCGCCGATAGACCAAGCTACTCGTGGCACCCAGAATTAAAAGTATACCGCTGCTTCCTTCCGGACCTGACGGGATTAACTAGATTCTGCCGCACAAGACCCAGTCAATCGGCTAAAACAATTTGAGTTTTATGGCGGAGGGAGTGGGATTCGAACCCACGTTAGGGGTTACCTAAACACGCTTTCCAAGCGTGCGCCTTCAGCCACTCGGCCATCCCTCCAAAATAATAAAAATCTATTGCTATTGAAACAGGAAAAATGAAATGAAACAAGCCAATTTTTTGTTGACAACCAAGAGTATATCATCCATCATAATTGCACGTCAGAAAGGAGGTGGTCAAAATATGAAAATTCACTGTATAGACGAGGTGGCTGCTGATTAGGGTGATGATATATACCTAAAAGGGATTTCATCACTTCTGAGTAAAATCCCAACAGTTTACCGACAAGACCCCTTCTTCATAAGATGGGGTCTTACGTTTTTCTAGAACCGAATACAAAAAATGAGGTAACAGATGACAAACCATGAACTTGTTTCTCTTCCCATTTTCGAATTATCAAAAAAAATTAAATCAAAAGAACTTTCCGTTACTGAACTTATTCAGTCAACTTTAGAACAAATTGAAAGACTAAATCCTAAAATTAACGCTTTCATAACAGTTTGTTCTGAAGAAGCAACTAAATCTGCAATTTTATTAGATAAAGAAATACAAAATTCAATATATAGAGGACCTCTCCACGGAATACCTATAGGAATAAAAGATATTATTGATTGTGAAGGCATAAAAACTACTTTTGGATCTTCTATGTACACAGAAAATATATCCAAGGAAGACGCAGAATGTTCGAGAAGATTAAAAGAAGCTGGTGCAATTATAATAGGAAAATGTAATACGCACGAATTTGCAATGGGTTCAACAAACAAAAATCCTCATTATGGGCCATGTAAAAATCCCTGGGATGTGACTCGGGTACCAGCAGGTTCCAGTGGTGCTGCTGCTGCTTCAGTAGCAGCTCATATGTGTCCCGGAACGCTGGGCACCGATACTGGTGG
>CAYWAX010000067.1:0-10240 GCA_964456425.1 uncultured Nitrospinaceae bacterium
AAGAAAATGTTTAAAAAGAAATATACAAATAACTGTGGTCTTGGACCTGCAACTGCTTCTAAATTCCACATTGGGGTTAAGAAAAGTTCTGGAATCAAGACTGTTGCTGATCTAAAAGGTAAAAGAGTTAGTTATGCTAAAAAAGGTAGTAGTACTCATTTTATGACAAGGACTATTATTAAATTAGCAGGACTTAAAGGAAAAGTTAGAGAAGAGAATCTGAACTGGAACGTAGCAGCGGATGCTGTTAAAGATAATCGTTTGGATGCATTTACAATTCCAAACCCAGTTCCTTCACCTGCATTTGTGAAATTCTCAACTGCGCAACCTATTACATTGCTTCCAGTAGATGGAAATATTTTAAAGCAGATGTTAAAAATGAATCCTGCATATTTCCCAATTACTATTGAAGGTGGTGTTTACGACGGTGTAGACAAACCAGTTCCAACTATTGGTTATACAGCATGGACAATCGTAGGATGTAATGTTCCTAATGATGTTGTTTATGAAGTGACACGTTTAAACTATTCTAAAAAAGGTATGGACTTCTTATTAAAGGTTCATAAAGGTTGGAATACTGGATTCTCAATCATGCCTGCATTGGATCAAATGGCTGCAATTAACATGAAGATCCATCCAGGTGCTGCTCGATATTGGAAAGAAAAAGGTCATAAAATTCCTGCATCAATCCAATAAATATTTTTCAAATTCCTCCCGGGTTCAACCCGGGAGGAATTATTTTTTATCCTAATTTAAGAAATTGATTACTTCCGCCAAGTTTTTCAATATCTTTAGTGAGTAAATTAATGTCACAGGTTAGTGCGTTTTTTGAAAAAGTAAGGGGTGTTCTGGGTGCTGGTTTACCTGAGACTAGAAATCTAAAAGGTGCATATCTTTGGAT
The DNA here is from genome assembly GCA_964456425.1 of uncultured Nitrospinaceae bacterium. Lineage (GTDB taxonomy): Bacteria > UBA8248 > UBA8248 > UBA8248 > UBA8248 > UBA3496. The sequence goes on from CAYWAX010000067.1 coordinate 902, forward strand.
GTTTAGAGTTTTGGGTTTTATTTTTGCGGTTTATTTTCTGTTTGGTGCCGTAAATGGAAGTTATACATTCTTTGGACCTAGATCCTGGACCGGACTGCAGGATTTAAGAACACTGGAGTTTCCATATTTAATTGAAGTGGGAATGTATGATTTTAGTAAGAATTTATATGGGGAACAGTTTATGCTTCCTCTCTTTATCTTTTTCACTTGTGCTCTGACTTATTTGATTTATCCGGCAAGAAATAATTCTCCTAAAGATAGACCTTCTTCGATTGACCTTGTTCTGATTGTTTTGTCTTTTCTTGTTTTGTGCGATTTCATGTATTTCTATGAACCAAGAGGGGATAGAGCAGGAATCGTTGTAGATACTGGATTCTGGGGTAATGATGTGATGTTTGGATTTGTTGCCGCTGTTCTTGTATGGGAGTGTTGTAGACGTGTGCTTGGAATGGTTCTTCCTTCGGTAGCTTTTGTCTTTTTGTTTTATGATTGGGCTGGCAACCATTTTCCAGGAATTATTGCACATAAGGGAAATGATTTCGGATATGTAATGAGTTATTTGTATAGTCAGGAGGGTATCTATGGAATTATTACCAGGGTGTATGCTCAAGTCGTCTTTATCTTCATGATTTTTGGAGCTCTTTTAGAAGCTACCCGAGTTGGAGATGTTTTTGTAAATCTTTCTTTCGCTTTAGTGGGACGTTTTAAAGGTGGTGCTGCAAAAGCTTCTGTTGTTTCTAGCGGTCTCGTTGGTTCAATAGTAGGAAGTGGTGCAGCGAATATAGTGATAACCGGAACCTTTACAATTCCCCTCATGAAAAAAGGTGGATTTAGACCAACATTTGCAGCAGCAACCGAAGCGGTTTCAAGTATTGGGGGACATTTAATGCCACCAATTATGGCATCAACTGCTTTTATCTTAGCTGCTATGACTGAGACTCCATATTGGAAGGTTGCACTAATCAGTCTTGTTCCCGCACTATTGTATTACCTTTCTGTTTTCATGTCGGTACATTTTTATGCTACCAGACACGGATTGCGTGGTCTTACTAAAGATGAACTTCCAGATTTCTGGAAAATAATGAGAGAAGATGGAATTCTTTTAGTTCCAGTAGCTCTACTTATTTTTCTTCTGATTTTGCAGTTTTCTCCTTTTTTTGCTGGCTTTTGGGCAATCGTTGCTGCGATAGTCTTTGCGACCATTAGAGAGAAATGTTGGTACCTTTTGGGTATTGAAGCTCTCGTATTTGTTGCCAGTCTTATAAAGGGTGGGGACATGTTGTATTTGTATACTATTATTGGATGTCTTCTTGCTTGGAGACAAGAGCAATCAAAAGAAATTATGATTCGAATTGCAAATGCATTTGTGCAAGGTTCAAAAAATTCTCTGATAATTGGAGCAACAGCAGGAGTTATGGGTTTAGTTTTGACAGGGGTGACACATCCTGACCTAGCGCAAAAAATGACATTGATAATTTTATCCTATTCTTACGATATGATTTGGCTTGCCGTTATTCTTGTTGCTCTTGCTAGTTATATCCTTGGGATGGGAATGACAATTACCGCAAGCTATATTCTGATTATCATTCTAGCAGGACCTGCATTACAAGATCTAGGTCTTAAGATGTTGACTTCTCATATGATTGTTTTATGGCTTAGTCAAGATGCGGCGTTGACCCCACCATTTGCGTTAGGTGCATTCGTGGCTGCAGGAATAGCAAAGTGTGACCCAATGAGGACTGGATTCACTTCATTGAAATTAGCTAAACCTCTTTATGTTGTTCCTCTGCTAATGGCTTACACTCCTATTTTAATGGATAGCCCAAACCCTGGTTCGACAGCTGAATGGTCATCTGTTTTGCTAGTTTGGATAGGGGCGAGTTTAGGATTTATTTGCTCTGCTGCAGTTTTAGAAGGACAATTCCTTAGGACTTTAACAGTGTTCGATCGTGTTTTATTGTCAATTGCTTCTCTTCTTTTATTCTGGGAACAACTCGGTGAATGGGATAGAATTTGGTTTAATTCAGTAGGACTAACTTTTATGGTCGTTTCACTTGTCATTCAAAAGTATGGGAAAATGAAGGGAAATGACGATAATTCTCAGGAAATCTCAGCCCAGCCTGTTGGATAAGTTATAAAAACTTCTATTTGAAATTAGTCTGTCCAGAAGCCACCGTTCACATCAAGGCCTTCACCGTTAATATGAGCAGACTCTTCACTCGCAAGATAAAGTACGGATGACCACACGTCTTCTGGTGTCGTAAGTCTTCCCATTGGATGAGATTGTTCTGCTTTCTCTAGCATGCCCGGTGGAGATTCAAAATGCAGACCTGTATCAGCAGGGCCAGGCATAATACAGTTCACAGTTACTCCTGTTTTTGCTAATTCTCTAGCCAAATTAAATGTCATAGCCAAAAGTCCTGCTTTTGCAGCAGAATAAGTAAGATTAGGTCCAATTCCTCCCATTTTTCCTGCAATAGAAGCAAAACTAATGATTCTTCCACTGCCAGAACTTTTCAAGGCATCTATTGTTTCTTGAATACAAAAATATGGAGCTAGGAGATTTACCCCAAGGACAGGATCCCAATCCTCTTTTGTTAGTTCTAAAGGGGGTCTTATTGGCATGTAACCAGCAATATTGCAAAGAACATCACATCCATTGAGCCATGACAATGCATTTTTCATGGTAGTTCTAAGTTCTTCAATATTGGTTAAATCACAAGCTACTTTTTTTAAATTTTCTGATTCGGGTAATGAAGAATCTAGAATAGATTGTTGTATATCGGTCGCAAAAACCTTTGCTCCCGAATCTAAAAATGCTTGTGTTATTCTGACACCCATCCCACCTGTTGCTCCAGTGAGTATTATTTTCCTATTACTAAAATCAAAATTGATCGGCATTTTTTACCCCGAAATTTAAAGTGAAATAGAATCGATTTGTAACAAAGTTTTATCATGAGATTCCTCTTGTTACAATTCGGCAAAGAACTAAATATTTAGATATTTTCGTTGTCTAATTTTTCAAGAGAATCTTGTACCATTGTAGCAATTAATTTTCTTTGTTCACCCTTAGAGTGAGATTTTATATTCTTCGAAGTTATCAATTCCCCGAAGTTTAAAGAAAGTCTCGTTTTGTCTTTGAGTAACGATTTAAGATTAAAGAGAGTATCTGATCCTTTGATAGAAACAGGCAAGATTGGGGCGTTACTCAGAGTAGAAATCATTCCGATCCCTGATTTAATAGTAAGTTTATTTCTTACTTCGAGTATTCCGCCTTCAGGAAAAATTACTATACATTTTTGTGCTGCTAAAATATTAATTCCTATTTGTAAACTTCCTCTTGTGAATCCCTCGCGATCGATAGGAATAGCACCAAATTTAGTTATGAGTTTAGAGAAAAGAGGATTTCTGAATAGTTCTTTTTTTGCAAAATAGAATAAATCCCTTGGAATAAATGCACTTAAAATTATGGGATCTAGATAGCTTAAATGTGTTGCAGCGATGATCAACGGACCTTTAGGAGGTATATTTTCTTCCCCTTTTATTTTGTGACCAAAGTACGCAACCCATAATGCAATTCGTAATATTTTTTTTGCCCATAAAGGGTGCTTGTTTTTTGACAGGCTAGTTTTTTTGATTTTTTTAAAATCTTTCATTCTTTAGTAAAGTTCTTCTATGGATACAATCCTTTTTTCTCTAGAGGAGAGAATGATTGCTTCTAAAACTGCGCTATTCCTTAAACCTACGACTCCATCTACTTCTGGAGTAAAATCTTGAATAATAGATTGCGTAAAATTACTAATTTCCTCTACTAATGGAGAAGTTACTGGATCTCCTGAGATTTCAAATTCCTCTACTAATTCCGTATTGTCTTTATCCCATAAAGTAATTTTGGTGCCTTCATTTTCAGCAATTGCATTTCCTTCGGTTCCGTAAATTCTGGCGTAAAAAACTTTAGGTGTTAACATGTTTGAACCAAGATAACCTAATGATCCTGATTTGAATTCTAGCAATGTTGTCGTTACATCTTCCAAATTTGTATTTTCCTGCATGGCTTTGCTGAAGGAGAAGACATTTTTGACAGGTCCTAAAAAATATTGAAGATTGTCGACTTGATGAATTCCTAGTCCTGTCATAGCACCCGCAGGACTTTCATCTGGATTTGATCTCCAACTGTCTGCAGAAAGAGTAGATGCGAAGCCATAAGAAAAGTTTGCTTCTGCCTGTATTATTTTTCCTAGCTTTTCAGAATCAATCCATTCTTTTAATTTTCTATGTGCAGGTTGAAAACGCCTTTGGTGACCGACCGCTAATTTTACGTTAGCTTTTAAGCAAGCATCTAAAGCAGTTTTTCCTTCGGTTACATTCAGTACGAATGGTTTTTCTACTAAGATATGTTTATTTGCATTTGCAGCATCTATAATCATAGTTGCATGCGTGGAATGAGGGGTTGCCAGAAAAATTGCATCTATTTCAGTATCATTTAAAACTTCTTCCCAACTTCCAATAGACCTACAGGTGTGTTTTTTTGCAAATTCGTTTCTTGTAGATTCAGTTCTAGCAAAACATGCATCTATTTGAATCCCTTCTACTTTTTTTGAAGCATTTACTAATTCATCACCCCACCAACCTAATCCAACTATACATGTCTTTATATTTTCTTTGTTCATTTATTTTGCTCCTTCATTCAGTCTTTGTCTCTTTGTGTTTTAACTTTTCCGAACGCTAATATTACATCTTCGGATGTGATAATGCCAAGTAATCTAGTCGGGTCTTCTCTACTAACTACAGGTAAACGAGAAATTCGTCTTGACCCTAGTTTTGCCATAACTGAGTCAAGAGATTGATCTGGATGTGCGTGTAAAACATATTTTGTTGTTGCAAATTCAGTTATTTTACTATCTTCTTTTTGTATTGCTTGTGCTTGTCTAAAATCATATCGACTGATCATTCCTTCAAGTTTTTTATTCTCGTCCAAAATAGGATACCCAGAGTATGCTAGATTTCTTGTTTCTTCTATAGCTTCTCTTACGGTAAATTTGTTCGATAATGTTTTGACATCTGTTACCATTGCGTCTTCAACATGTATTTCATGTAAAATATGATCAGTCTCGTAGTTAGGTAGCGCAATCCCGTCTTGATGAGAGAGAGAACCATATATTGATTCGGGTTGCCAATATTTTGATAATGAAAAAGATATTGTATTAGCTATCATTAAAGCCAGAATGACATTGTAGTCTTGAGTGAGTTCAAAAATTATCAGTACCGATGTCATCGGGGCACGGATTACTGAAGCAAATGCTGCGCCCATTCCTACAAGAGCGTAGCTTCCAGAATTTCCTATGATAGATGGAAAGACAATTTCCATAACAGAGGCTACCGAACCTCCAGCCATAGCACCTAAGAATAAAGTAGGAGCAAAAATTCCTCCACATGAACCTGTGCCGTAGGAAATAGAAGTTGCTATTAATTTTAAAACTAACAATATGGAGAGGATGTATAAAGTATAACTTCCAGATAGTGCCTTATTTACAAAAGGATAACCTACTCCAAATATTTGGGGAAATTGCAATCCAATTATACCAATACACAAACCTCCTATGGTAGTTAGCAAAACAGATTTCCAGCCAGAAACTTTTATGCACCTAGACCTTATATATAGAAGTGTTTTGCAGAAGATAATTCCTGTTAATGCACAAAAAATACCAACTAAAGCATAGATCAAAAGTTCCAATGGGTTTTCTAGGGTATATTCAGGAACTAGAAAAACAGGTTCATTCCCCAGTATAGATCTTTGTACTACTGCCGCAGTAACGGATGCTAAAACAATAGATCCTAAAACACGAGCGTTTAAATCTCCAACAATTTCTTCGAGGGTGAAAGTGATTGCTGCAATGGGAGTATTGAATGCAGCGGCTATTCCTGCAGCAGCACCAACTGGGATAAGAGATTTTATGCGTTGTCTTTTCATAGAAAACATCTCTCCTATCCAACTCGCCATTCCAGAACAAATCTGAACGGTTGGACCTTCTCTTCCTAAACTAGATCCAGAACCTATATTGATTATCCCTACGAAGAATTTCCCAATCCACACTTTTTTAGGAATATGGCCACTGTGAACAGCGTATGCAATCTTAGTTTGTGGGATTCCACTTCCCCTAGCGTCAGGTACTACGTACTTTAATAAGATAGCTGCTATAAATGCTCCAAGGGCTGGGATAAGAATGATCAATAACCAGGATGAAGAACTTTGGGTAATTAAATGAGATGATCCGAAAAGAAATTCTTGAAGCCAAGCTATAGAAAGATGAAAAGAAACTGCAGTTAGTCCGGCCAATAAGCCAACTAAGATTGTTACAACATAAAAAATACCTTCTTTTGCAAATCCGAAGTGTAAAAGCCAACTGAGTAGATTGATTCTAAATTTTTGTCTTTTCATTTCGGTACCGTTTTTTATGTTCTTAGGTGGCGGTAATAATTTCGTAGAAGAGCGAAAGTTTTAATTAAAACTAGAATCCCTCTCTTGTAAGACGAGCTTTATTCCAAGATTTGTTAATACTATTTGTTTTTACGTCTAATTCTGCCATATCACAAAAAATTTCAATTCTATGTCCGTCAGGATCACAGAAATACATTGCTCTGTTTTCACCCCAGGTGCCATCTCCTTCAGGATGAGTAGGGCTATGCACTACAGGTCCCCTGACAAAATCTATGTTGTTTTCTGTAATCCATTTTTCCCACTTTCGAAATTCTTGAAGATTGTCAACTTGAAAGGCAAAATGATGAACTCCTAGATCTACGGTCGAACCATGATCAACTTTTGGAATTTTATCAAGTTTTTCTTTTTCTATCTCTGGAAAAAATACAAGATTAAGGTCATGGTGCAAAGGCCCACATCTTAGAAAGCAAAGTCCTGATTTGAAAATAGGGTGATCTCCAGGTTCATGTCTTTCTGAAACTGTGAAGCCAAGGACGTTAAGGTAAAAATCTAAAGAAGTTTCTATGTCGGAAACTTTGATAGCAATATGTTGTAATCCTTTAAATCTATTTGTGGGTATTGGCATTTGGTATCCTTAATTAGTAACTCTTCTTTAAACAGCAATCAACATGATATTATCTGAAGTTAAATTTCGGTCAAGTCTTATTTTGTCTTCTAGCTAATTTTAATTTTTTAAGCTTTACCGAAATTTATCTATAGGATAGGTTGTGTAAAATTTTACATAGAGGAGTGAAGTATGAGTTTGAAAACTGGTGTGGTTGGTTTGGGAGTTATGGGAGGTGCTTTTGCAGGACATATGCTTGATTCAGGATTTGAAGTGCAGGGATTTGATCCTTCAGAAGATGTTTTTGAAAAATTCAAGGGTAAGAATTTAAGTCGAGCTAATTCTCCTGCTGAAGCTGCCTCAGATGTTGATCTGGTGATGCTTTCTTTGCCCAATTATAAAATTGTTGAACAGGCAGTCAGTGGAGAAAACGGTGTTTTTTCCGGATGTGGTGAAGGAACAATTATTGCTGATATGAGTACGGTACCTCCAAAGTTTTCGGAGGATATGTCAAAGATTGCAGAAGAAAAAGGATTTACTTGGTTGGATTGTCCCGTTAGTGGCGTTGGAAAACAGGCCGCAGTGAAAGATTTAGTTGTTATGGTTGCTGGACCAAGAAATTCTTTTGATAAAGCTAAGTCTGCATTTGATGCTATTGGAAAGAAGACAGTATATGTCAGTGAAAAAAATGGACATGCAGCCCAACTTAAACTAGTTGTAAATTTGGTGTTGTTTGTGACTATGGCTGGTGCAGCTGAAGGATTGACTTTAGGTCTTAAGTCAGGCCTAGACCCTGATATTATGTTAGATGTCCTTTGCTCTGGTGCAGCTGGATCAAATGTTTTGGAAGTTAGAGGAAAAGACATGCTTTCAAATCATTTTCCTCCATCGGGTCCTATTAATATAGTGTTGAAAGACCTCGAATGTGCGATACAATCAGCGAAGGATCAAGATGTGCCAGTACCTTTAGCTGGTCTGCTAGAGCAAATCTATCTTTCCCAAAGAAGTAAGGGAAGAGGAAATGAAGATGGAAGTTCTATTTTTAGAATCTTTCAAGAACTAGCAAATTACCAAGGATAGTTTTCTTCTATATTTCTTTGATAGTAGTTCTAATAACTTTTTCGAGTTCTTCATCGTTGAGTGTTTTCAATTGTTCGAAGGTGACAATGGCTTGAGTTTCTGTGTCTCCTCGTTCTCCCCACCACAAAAGAAAACTCTCGTCTCGATATCCGTATTTTATTGAAAATTCTATGTCTGTTATTTTTTTTCCTAGTATCAAACTAATACGTTCGGCATATTCTTTACTTTTTTTTCTTATGTCATCTATTTCTTGCATATTAATACCTTTTTCTTTTTTGATTTAAATTTATTTTTAAAAGTATAACCATTTTCCACTTTTCTCTCGCCTTCGTTTTCCAAAGTCATTCATTTTTATTAGTTCAGTTCCCTTGAAAATTGGTCCATCCACACAGACTCTCCATCCTGAACAAGAACATTGTCCGCATAAACCCACAGCACATTTCATGTACCTTTCTATGGCATAGAAAGATTTTTCAGGGGGCAATTCCTTTATGCACGCTTTCATCATCATTTCAGGACCACAAATTGCATAATTTTCTGAGTGAAAAGGAAAAAGCTCCGTTATCATTCCTTTTTCTCCAAGAGAACCATCATCAGTTGTCACATGGACATCACCCATTTTTTTGAATTCTTCAATATATAAAATCTCACTTGCAGTTCTTCCTCCAAGAAGAAATGTCGGATTTTCTGAAGATAGAGCTAACAATCTTAATTCAGCGATACCAACTCCTCCTCCTACTAATGTGATATCTTTAAATTGAGGATATCCATTTCCCAAGGGTCCTCTTATCCCAATTTCTTCGCCAGGTTTTAATTCAGAAAGAGATTTAGTGAAATTTCCTGCTATCTTCATAGTAATGCCATTAGAATAAGAAAGCGTGAAAGGTTTTTCCCCGATTCTAGGTATCCAAATCATAAAAAACTGTCCGGGTTTTGAAGTTGGTTCAAAATCAAAAAAAATTGTGGAGATTAATTCACTTTCACGTTTATTTTCAAGAATTTTAACAGTTTCTCTCATTTCAACCCCTGAGTAGGCTTATGTGCTTTTCCGATTAATTTTTGAATATCTTCTCCGTTTAGGTATGATTCGATTCCTTGCCAAATTTCCTGTGTTGTTTTTATTGACTCTTGAGTTGATTTACCAAGAAAAACAGTTCCTAGGCCTAAAACGGATGCTCCCGCCAATAAGTATTCTACTCCATCCTCCCAAGTTGCA
>CAYWAX010000068.1:0-9746 GCA_964456425.1 uncultured Nitrospinaceae bacterium
TGTGTGAGATGTTTATCGATACAATTATAAACGATATTAATTTTTCCGCCGGTAAACCATTTAGCCCATGGAAACCCTTTACTTAAGTCTAAAACTTTTTGGAAATTTTGATACCATTTGATTTCCATATCTTCCAAAATAGCCTTCGTAAATAGGGTAGAGTCTTTCTGTGACCATTCTATTAAATCAGAATGATTTAATAGGTTATTTTTTTTCATTAATATAGCGACATTGCTGTTATTTAAGAAATCTTCGTTTGGTTTCCAGATTATTTCTGTATTTTTTTTAGACATATTCTTATTTTGCGTTTTTAATAGCATTAAGATGTGAAGGATCTTCTAGAGAACTTAAATCCATATGTTGAATATCTTCCCCAAGATAAATCTTTTTAATTGCTCCCCTTACAATTTTTGCGGATCTTGTCTTAGGAAGAAATTCGACAAATTTAATTTCATCTGGCCTTAGACTCTTACCTAAGTATTTTACTGCTTGATCTTTTAGTTCTTCTCTTAAATCGTCGGTTGCTTTGTAATTGTTAGTAAGAACTATAAAACAGGTAATTGCTTCTCCTTTTACAGGATGAGGAGTTCCGATTACTGCTGTTTCTAAAACTCCAGGATGTTTCTGAAGTTCCGATTCAATTTCATTTGGACCTACTCTTTTTCCAGATACCTTTATAGTATCGTCCGAACGACCGAACAGATACCAGAATCCTTCTTTGTCTACTTTAGCCCAGTCCCCGTGATACCAAATATTATTCCATCGGGAGAAATAAGTTTCTAAATATCTATCTGAATCATTTAGAAATCCCATTGTTAGGGAAGGAATAGGTTGTTTTAGTACAAGATGTCCGACTTCGTTCCGAACTGGATTGCCTTGATCGTCAAAGACATCTGCATCAGTTCCCATTGCCGGAGCACCGAGTGTACATGGAGTTAATTCCATGACTGGTAGAGGCTGCAATATACATGCCCCAATCTCCGTTCCACCGGAAATATTCATTATAGGACATTTTTTTGCGCCTACTTTATCGAAATACCAAAGATAAGATTCTATATCCCAGGGTTCACCCGTAGAACCAAGAACTCTTAATGTAGATAGGTCATTTTTTTCTACCCAATGGTCACCTTCACCTATTAAGACTCTAATTGCTGTAGGTGACAGGCCCAGATGAGTTATCTTTGTCTCTGAAATCATTTTCCAGAGTCTGTCTGGTTCGGGATGATTCGGCACACTTTCGTAAAGAAAACATGTATGACCGTTGAAATGCGATCCAACAAGTTCATAAGGAGCCATAACCCAACCAAAATCTGTAACCCAGAACATTGTGTCGTTGTCTCTCATGTCGAAGCAGTATTTTAATTCTCGTCCAGGACCGCTCATTAAACCTGCGTGGGAATAAACCGTTCCTTTTGGTTTTCCAGTTGTCCCAGATGTGTACATGATCATCGAAATACTATCTGCAGGTAAATTTTCAGTTTCTGCAATCTCAGATTCTGATGATATGAATTCATTCCATGTGACATCTCTTTCTTTGTTAATTGGGATCTCTAGATCTGCTCTTTCTACAACTATCACCTTCTCTATAGAGGTCTCTTGTTGTAAAGCAGTATCTACTGTGTTTTTTAGAGGGATGACTTTTCCTCTTCTAACTGCACCATTTGAAGTGAATAAAATTTTAGCTTTCGAATGTATAAGTCTTTCAGCAAGCCCTTCAGGTCCAAATCCTGAAAAAATAGGAAGTACTGCAATGCCATTTTTGAAGCAGGCGTACATAGTAATTACTGCTTCTGGTAATAAAGGAAGAAAAACTCCTGCAACATCACCTTTTTTTAGTCCTGCATTTCTCATTGCATTAGAGAGTTGATTTACTTTTTTAGAAAGTTGGCTATAAGTGAAGGAAATCTTATTACCTTCATCACTTTCCCAAATTAAAGCAACTTGATCTTTACGATGGCTAAGAACATGTCTGTCTAAACAATTTGTAGTTATATTCGTTTCCCCACCTAAAAACCATTTAGCCCAAGGAAAACCATTGTTGAGATCTAGGAGCGTATGATATTTTTTGTGCCATTGAAAGTTCATGTCTTCTAAGATAACTTCCCAGAACTCTCGTATATCTTTTACTGACCAATCGAGAAATTCTCTATAGTCTGTAAAATTTAATTTTTTCATTAATAATGCAATATTACTATTTTGCAAAAAATCTTCACTGGGTTTCCAAATTACATTTTTATTTGTCATTTTTGTCCTTCTCACTATCTTCGTGCATTATCATTAATCCAAACTTGGAATCTTTCTGCCCGATATTCATCTACCAATCCCCATTTTCCGGCTTCAATTTTTTGAGGAGGGGCGATATTTCCCTTTTCTATTTTTTCAACAAAATCAGCCATTTCTGAAATTATACTTAAATCTTCAAATGGTTCTGAATGTCCAGAGCAAATCCATCGAACATTTTTCTCTTTTGAAATGGATTCAAGTCTTCTAAGTGAAGGACCGTAATCTGATAAAACTGCAGTTGGTACTTGAATAAAAAGTGGCATATGCGGTTTTACTAAATCTCCTGTTATTAACACTCCTTCTTTTTCATCATAGATAGAAATACTATCTGGAGAGTGACCCGGTGTTTCATAAATGTGTAATTTCCTATTACCCAGATCAATTATTTGACCCTCATAAAGAGGTTGGCCAAATACACCCGGTTTCAACTTAAAATTTTCTGAAACGAAATTTACTGGAAAATCTTTTCCTTTCCAATTGGAAACAAAGTCTTTACATCCTTCCGCAAAATTATTAGATAATTTGTTTTTACCATTTTCGTGAACTGAAATAGATTCCCATTCATGTATTGACCCTAAATGATCCCAGTGAGTATGAGTTAAGATGTGTTCAATTGGGAGTGATGTAATACTTTCGCACAACTCTCTCACACTTCCGATTCCAATTCCTCCATCAATAGAAATAGCTCTTTCTTCACCAATTAATAGAAACATGTTCCAGAGTTCTGCCTCATTAAATTGGAATGTATTTGGTGCGAATTCCTGAACATCATACCAATTTTGATTATCCAAATTATCCTCTCAATAAAATATAAAAAATTAAACTATTGCATTAGAAATTACTTTCCCCCAAATTTTTCGATAGCGCCTTCCATGCTCGAGCGACCGGGTACCCATGGTCTCGATGGGTTGCACAAATTTCTAGAATATCCATCCTTTTCCAAACGATCTCTAAACCATTTTTCCTCTATAGAATTATCTTCTTCCTTGATTCGAGCCATATCACAAAAAATTTCTATTCCATTTCCTGAAGGGTCATGAAAATATAATGCCCTGTTTTCACCTAACGTTCCATCTCCTTCGGGATGAGTAGGACTATGAACCAATGGACCTGCAGTAAATTCAATTTTGTTTTTTTTTAAATGACTTATCCAAGATTCAAATTCTTCTTTAGAATCTACCTCGAAGGCAATATGATGTAATCCTACACCTGGTTCCCTTATTCCAATTCTATTTGGTTTGAGATTATTTTCTTTCGCGTAACCAATAAGTGATATCTCATGATGAAGATTTCCACTTCTTAAAAAGCAAATTCCCCAAGGATTATGGGGATTATCTCCTGGTTCATATCTGTCAGAAATTTTCATTCCCATTATATTTCTATAAAAATCGATAGCCAAATCTAAATTATGCACTTTTATTCCAACATGCTGGATCCGATTTAGTTTTGGTATCGATAGTTTTTTTTGTAGTTTTGAATTTGTTTCTTCATTTTTTTTGGAGGAACTCAATTAATACTCCTTCAGGGGTGCGAATAAATGCAACCCAATTTCCTGTAACCCCGGTATGAATTTCTTCTATTTCTTTTGCTCCATTTTCTATTGTTCTTTTCATTATTTCTTTTATGTCATCAACCATGAGACCGATATGATGAATGCCTTCTTGTAATAAATTTTGTGTAGAGGAGAGTTCCTCATTTTCTCTTAATCCGCGAACAAATAGATTTAAATTTCCTATTTGTAATCTGATATTTATTGCGCCATGTTTTTTGTCTTCGTGAGTTAGGTCAGCACCTAAAAAATCTATATACCATTTTGAAGTTTTAACTGGGTCAGAACTTATTAAATGTACGTGATGAAACGACTCTATTACACTCAATTTAGATTTCCTTCCTTTTGGTTTGTAAGAAAAACGTTGAGACTAGTAATATGGCTCCCATGAAATAAAAAATCCAATAGAATTGTCGTTTAAATGGCGAATCCATGTAAGAAGACTATCTACAGGGAGTAGCAAGAAAACGGATGCAAAAAATAAATACTCAAGTTTCATGGATATTCGAACTTTATCTTTCGCTCGCTTTTATTGTCAAGTACTTCAATTTCCAATTTATTCTAACAATGTAATAATAAATTTCTTGTTTGGTTCTTTGATTGATTCAATTGCTTTCTAGGTATAGATTTCTTGAAATATATTCATAATAAAAGTTTTTTTAAGAGGGGTATAAAATGAAAGCTATTCAAGTAAATTCTTTTGGTGACCCAGATGTTATGAAATTAGGAGAGATGGATGATCCCATTCCTTCCGAAGGTGAAATCTTAGTTAAAGTAAGTGGTGCAGGTGTTAATCCAGTAGATACAACTTTTCGTTCTGGTGCGCATCCTCTTTCCAAGGGTTTGAAATTACCGTGGGTTCCTGGAATTGATGCTGCTGGCGAGGTAATTTCTGTTGGTGAAGGTGTGCAGAATTTTAAAGAAGGAGATAGAGTATTTGGTTCTTCTGTGAGTGGAGGTTATGCAGAACTTTCTCTTTTGAACGCGCATCGTTCGGCAATTTTACCTGATAATTTTGATTTTATTCAAGGGGCTTCCTTTCCATGTGTCCTATATACAGCGTATTACGCATTAGTTTATAAGGCCTCAATAAAACCTGGAGAAACGATTTTAATTCATGGTGGTGCTGGAGGAGTAGGTAGTATGGCAATACAGATTGCAAAGGCGACTGGTGCAACTGTTTTTTCTACGGTTAGTTCTCAAGAAAAAGCTGAATTTTGTAAAGATCTTGGTGCTGATCTAGTATTTAATTATAGAGAGCAAGATTGGGTTTCTGAATGTTTGAAAGAGACATCTGGAAGAGGAGTAGATTCAATTATTGAGATGGTTGCAAGTGAAAACTTTGATTTAGATTGTCAGGCTATAAAAAAATTCGGAACAATTGTTTTGTTGGGTTCAGGTACTGGAAAAAATCCTAGTGGAACGGTAACTTATCCTCCTTTTTATTCAAAAGATATTGATGTCAGAGGAATGAGTCTTTTTAATTCTGATTGTTTTTTTTCGAGTATGACTAGTCAATTAGAAGTTTTGCTTAGGAATGAAAAAATTCGTTCGGTTGTAGGTGAAATAGTAGATTTAGCAGATGCACCACGTTCTCATGAGATCTTAATGACTGGTTCTGTTTTTGGGAAAATTGTTTTGTCTGTTTAATTTGAGGAAAGTATGAATTTGGATGATATTCCTATTGGGCTTGAGGGTACTTATTCGGTTTTAGTCGAAGAGGAACACGTTCCTTTTTATTTAAGAGGGACTAAATCTGAAGTAGTTTCGACTCCAGATTTAGTTAGGTTTATGGAAAGAACTGCGTTTGAATCTTTAATTCCTTTTTTGCCTGATGAGATGACATCTGTTGGTACAAAAGTATCATTGAGTCATTTATCTGGAACTCCAAAAGGAATGACGATAACCGTTAAGACAAAATTAATTGAAAGAGATCGAAAGAGGTGTCTTTTTTCTGCAGAAATCTTTGATGAGTATGAAAAAGTAGCTGAAGGAACGAATGAACGTTTTTTGATTATCACAAACAGAAGTAATGAAAAGTTAATGAGAAAAAGAGAAATGATTAACTGAAATCATTTACAAAGGAAATCATGGGTTCTTTAGATGGCATTAAAGTTTTAGATCTTACACATTATGTTGCTGGTCCATACTGTACCTTATTGCTTGCTGACGCAGGGGCAGATGTGATCAAGTTAGAGCCATTGAGTGGTGATATTATTAGAGAATTTCCATCTACATTTGATGGAGAAAGTAGATTGTTTTTAGGTTTGAATAGAAATAAAAGAAGTATTGCTGTTAATTTAAAGCATGAAGAAGGAAAAAAAATAGTTCTTGAAATGTGTAAGCAGATAGACGTTTTTGTTGAGGGGTATCGTCCAGGAGTGATAGAAAGTCTCGGACTTGGTCCTGATCATTTGTTAGAGAGTAATCCAAGGATGATTTATCTTTCTATTTCTGCTTTTGGACAGTCGGGTCCTCTAAAATCAAGAAGAGGAATCGATCCTATTGTTCAGACTTATTCAGGCATACCTGCAGAGCAAGGCAGTGGTGGGAAACCACAACTTGTTCAAGGACATTTTATAGATTATTTTACTGGTTCTTTATCAAGTACGGCAGTATCAATGGCCTTATTTTCTAGAGAGAGAAGTGGTTTCGGTCAGTTCATAGACTCTTCTTTGCTAGGTGGTGCAGTATCATTACAGCAAGGAAGACTCACTTGGGCGAGTGAAAAAGAAGATCTTGAAAATGTTAAAGATCCACTTACTGATAGAATAGCAAGAATTTACAATACATTAGATGGGCATATCTACTTATATATGGATGTTGAAAGGTTTTGGAAAAATGCATGCATGGTTCTTGAATTAAAGGAATTAAGTGAAAATAACAATTGGAAAAATTTCAGAGATCGTCATGATGCAAGAGAAAAAATTATACCTATAGTGCAAAAAACTTTGCTCAAAAAAACTGCGGATTTTTGGATTGAAAAATTTGATAAAGCAGAAGTTCCCTGTGCAAAGGTGAGGCTACCCTCACAACTTCATGAAGATGAGCAAATGCAAGAAATGTCTTATTTGTCAGAAGTAGTTCATAAAAAGTATGGAAAATTGAAAATGATTGCTCCATCTGTTAAATTCAGTCGGACTCCTTCCTCAGTGAGAACTGCACCTCCTATTCTTGCAGAGCACACTGATGAAATTCTTGCTGAGTTCGGTTTGAGTGAAAGTGAGATTTTAAATTTACGGGAGCAGAGTGTTTTGCTGCCACAGACATAAAATATTTTGATGATTTGTATTTTTTTATAAGAGAGATTTAAGATTAAAGGGGGAAAAAATGATAAAAAATCTCAGAACCAAAAGAGATAATCAGCAATGGATGCTAGATCTTGCTCTGAAAACTAGAGGAAGAGTCCAGAATTTTGAGCGTGATTATCTTGAGGTACCAGAAGGCAAGACAGCACACAATTATCAGATGTTGCCTAAGGTATGGAAAGAAGCGGGAGAGTTTCACGAAGAACTAGGAAAAAAAGCACAGCAAGAAGGTTTTAATCACACAGCAACTGAGCATTATGATCATGCAGTGGAATCTTATCGTATGGCACAACATCCAATTTTTTATGATGATAATCCTGTGAAGATTTATTTTTCTGATAAATTAAAAGAAATGGTGGACCGTCGTTCTGAAGTTGCTTCTTATCCAATTGAAAGGGTAGAGGTTCCTTTTGATGATGGAAAAACTATATCTTGCTTGCTTCATTTGCTTCCTGATAGAAGGAAAGCTCCGTGTATTATTTATGTTCCTGGAATGGACCAGACAAAAGAATCTTTTCCTCACGCAAGACATAATGTTGCTGCAGAAAGAGGATTTCATGTTCTTACTATGGATGGACCTGGTCAAGGAAATTCAAATATACAGAAGATACGTGCTGTAGGAGATAACTATGAGAGGGCTGGAGCAGCCGTTATTGATTATCTGTTAGAGAGAGAAGAAGTAGATTCATCTAAAATTGGTATTTATGGTATCAGTATGGGTAGTTATTGGTCATTGCGATTAGCTAGTTATGATCATAGAGCAGCGGCAGTAGCAAGTGCGGTAGCTTGTTTTAATCCGAACAATACAATTTTTACCGAGTCTTCTCCTAGATTTAAACAGGTTTTTATGTACATGGCAGGAATTGATGATGAAGATGAATTTGATAAAATGGCTAAAGAAATGACAGTGAAAGGCTATATGGATAAAATACAATGTCCTACATTACTTGTTACAGGTGAATTTGATCCTCTTTGCCCTCTCGAAGATGCAATTGAAGTTTTTGAAGATTTGACTTGCAAAAAAGAAATGTGGGTTTTTGAAAATCAATTTCATCCATTAGTGAATTTGAAAAATCTTGGAGGTTTAGATAATCATCAGTATATACTTGATTGGTTCTTTAGATTTTTTAATGATGGAAAAGTAAATGATAGAAGAGTTTCTTATGTTAAAGAGAGTGGAGTAGGTCCTTTTGATACAAACTCCGAATGGGATCCTACCGTAGGTGTTGGACAGAAATATTTCTAATTATTAAGCTCTTCGTGAGGTTTGTACTAACTTCACGAAGAGCTTTTTGGAAGATCATTTTGAAGTAACCAAATACTATCTTCCCCATCTGTTTCTTTAAGTTTAACTAAGATATGTTCATTTTTTGAAGTTGGGATATTCTTGCCAGAAATATCTGGAATGAATGGCAACTCACGATGTCCCCTATCAATAAGAACTGCAAGCCATATTCTTGATGGCCTTCCGTATTCTAGGATTGTGTCGATAGCTGCTCTTGCAGTTCTGGCAGTATTAAAAACATCATCGATTACAAATAATGATTTATTTTGTATATCAAAGTCAATTTTAGTATCTCTAGAAGGAGGTATGAGATTAGGTTTTCTAAAATCATCTCTATGTTCTCCTATATCAATGTGGCCTAGGAAAACTTCCCGTTTAGGATTTGTTTTTTTTATAATTTCTTTTATACGAATTGCTAATGGTTCTCCACGAGTTTTAATTCCGATCATTGCTATTTGGTCATTCTTCGAAACTAATTTCTCTATGTCATAAGCGATTTTTTCTATGATTCTTTCAAGCTCTTTTTTAGAAACTAGTAAATTATTACCTTTTTTATTTATCAAATGACTTTATCTCCTTTAACTCATAATTTTTTTATGAATTTTTTTTTCACAAATTCTAATGCTTGTTTTTTGTTTTTTATAGTTTCTTCCAATTGTTCTTCTTCAACTGTTTTAAGAATAATTTTTATTTTTGGACCTTTTTTAAAACCTAATTTTATAAGATCTTCTCCTTTTATTAGTTTTTTAGGTTGAAAATCTTTTTTCTTGGTATTTTCTAATTTATCTGTCCAAAAATTGTATATTTCCAAGTCATTTTTATTTGACGAAAACATAATACGAAAGAATTCCAACGATTCAAAAATGAAAGGTTTTCTTAAAGTCTTTTTCCATATTTTATTTTCTAATCTATTTGAATTAATAAAAGATCTTTGATTTTCAAGAATGCTTAAAATTTGTTTTCTGTCTCTGTTATTAAATTTCAATTTTAATTTCAGAAGATCGGAAATTTCATCACGCATTAGAGAATTATTAGCTATGATCTCTGGAGTTTGTTTTGTATTGTCAAAACTATAATATAAACATGTCAAAAAAATAGCCCATGCTAACGTATTTGTCATGGATGAAGCATCTTTGATTTTTTTCTTTGAACTTTTTAAATTTTTTAAAAAAATAGAGTTGAATTTCGGAAGAATTGAGAATTCAGAAAATAAATTATGTAAAATTTTAGATTTTCCTAAAAGTTCTATTGACTCAAATGCGTTTTCTGACAAAAGCATAGCTGTGATTTCATGTTCTACTCTTTCCCCACTGATTTTTGT
>CAYWAX010000069.1:0-9644 GCA_964456425.1 uncultured Nitrospinaceae bacterium
TTTGTGACTGCAAAAGATACTGCTTGGGGGATACAAGGAACACCATCTGACGTAGAGAAAAGTGAAGAAGGAAAGATGAAAGAAGATTTCCAGTACTTTTACAACATTGATGAAATGAAAGATGAGCTTGCAGGACCCAGTTATAGTTCTTCAAATGGTTCCTGGATAACCGGCGAAAGAGTAATTTTTGGACAATTTTGCATGCCTGTAGGAACTAAAGCAGAAGCACATTCTCATCCTAATGAGCAATTTGTAATCTGTATGCAAGGTTCCGCAAAAATGGAGATTGAAGGAAATGTCCATACAATGATCCCAGGAGATATTGCTCATATTCCTCCAAATGCAGTCCATTCTGGTGAAATTATTGGTGATGTGGATTATATTTTTATTACTGCTAAAGATACTTCTCATGGTATTGAAGGCACAAAGATTTAGCGATCTAGGAGAGAAGAATGAAGAAAGTGATACGTATTTTTGTAAGTGTTTTTGTTTTTTTGAATTTATGTATGTCATTTGCTCAATTTGCACACAGTGCTTCTTGGTCTATTGATTCTAGTCATACAAGTATAGCATTTAAAATTCGTCATCTTGGTGTTTCCTGGGTGAGAGGAGAGTTTCGTTCTTTTAATGGTCAAGTTGAATATGACCCCAAAAAAATAAGTAAAACAAAAGTTTCCGTTTCTATAGATGCAAAATCCGTAGATACAAGAAATGAAAGAAGAGATGCTCATTTACGTAATCCTGATTTCTTTGATGTGGAAAAACATCCTAAGATTGAATTTGAATCTACAAAGATTATAAATATACAAAAAGATAGTTTCGATATGGTAGGAAATTTGAAAATTAGGGGTATTACAAAAGAAATTAAGATCAGAGTTTCTGAAATCAGCTCTGAATTAAAGAGAAAGGGCAGGCGAAGCAAAATGGGTGCTAGTGGTCAAACAAGCTTTAACAGGAAAGACTTTAATGTTTCCTGGAATCGTTTTCTAGACAGTGGAGGATTAGTCCTTAGTGAAACTGTCTATATTTATTTGGAAATAGAATTAAACAAAATGAAATGATAAAATCAATCATCCATTTCTATGAAACTATTGATATTTAATATACAAATAAATTGATGTTGTTATATATCTATATATTCCTTTCCTTGAAAACACTTAAGGTAGAGTTAGTAGAGGCGACCGTATTTGGAACTCCTGCGTAAAAAGCGCAAACCATTAAGATTTCCTGAATTTCTTCTTTCGTCATCCCAACATTAAGTGCCGCATGTACGTGAAATCCAAATTCTTTTTCTTTTCCTAACGCACATAAAATTGCAAGAATGATCATCTCTCTTGTTTTGTCATCCATTCCTTCGCGTTCATACAAGTCTCCAAATATATTTTCTGTGATTAGTTTTGCGAAATCAGGATTTACTTCTTCGAATTCTTTGCGTCTTTCTTCCCCTCGGTCTCCAAAAACTCTACTTCGATTTTTTAGACCTTTTTCATATTTTCCTTCCATTTTAATTCTCCTTTATTGTAGGATATAAGCTATAAATTGAAATCAAAGTATATTTGAAATAGTTCTTTTCTTGAAACTTATTATTTAACTCATGAAGGTATGTGAATTTAATTTTTAAACAAGGAAAATAGGAGGACCCTATGAGTGATTTTACGATAGCAAATTTTAAAAATGTTGCAGAAGGATTACAGGAAGGGCAGTTTTCTGTTGGAGATAGAAAGAAGGGGTCGAGTCTTGCTGATTTAGATCCTATTTATCGAGACCTTTTAGATAAACCGATTACAGTTATTTTGGGTATAATAGGTCCTGACGGAAGACCTAATCTCACTCCGATGTGGTTCGATTACGAGGATGATAAAATTCTTGTTAACACTGCTGCACATCGTTCAAAATGTGAATGGATTAGAAAAAATCCGAAATTAACTCTTTTGTTAGTGAATCCTGAAAATCCCTACCATTGGATAAGTATAAAATGTACAGTTGTAAATGAAATTGTAGAGGGTGAGCCTGGTGGAGAAAAAGCAACTGAGCAAGTAGATAAAATATGGGTCAAATATACCGGTAATGAACCACCATATGGGTTAAGGGATCCAGTTATAGATGAAAAAAGAGTTCTATTTGAATGTGACATTGATCGAATAGCAACTTTTGGAACACCATCATAACTATAAAACTAATTTTGCCTCATAGATCTAGAAGGATTTTTTAAGTATGGAAGTGATTTTTATGTCGAAGGATATTTTTTTTTCGACAATTTCTTTGGTGATAGTTGCACTTGCTGCAAGACAAATCAGTTTACTTTTTGTGAAAGTAAAACTGCCTCTTATTACTGGTTTTTTGTTTGTTGGAATTTTATGTGGTCCATTCGTTTTAAATTTCATGACAGTTTCTTCCATAAAATCTTTAAGATTTTTAGATCAGGTAGCACTTGCTTTTATAGCATTTGCTGCTGGTGGCGAGTTGTACCTTAAAGAATTAAATTCAAGATTAAACAGTATTAAATGGACAACAATAGGTCTTGTAGTTGGAACCTTCATTCTAGGTAGTTTTAGTTTCTTTATGTTGGCAAACTATATTCCGTTTCTTAAAGGAGTTCCGCTGGAGGGTAGAATTGCAATCTCTATTTTAGGTGGATCTATACTCGTTGCTCGCTCTCCTTCATCTGCTATTGCCGTAATTAAGGAACTTAGAGCAAAAGGTCCTTTTGTTCAGACTGCTCTAGGTGTAACTGTAGTTATGGATAGTGTAGTTATCATTTTATTTACAGTGAACTCCTCGATTGCGGATGCTCTTCTTAAAAATATTGGGATGAATTTTGGATTTGTTGCTTTATTGTTTGTAGAACTAAGTATGTCTTTGTTTTTAGGATACTGTGTCGCTAAGATTCTAGGATTTATTGCATCATTGAAAGTAGATTTACGGTATAAAATATTTTTGATGTTGCTTGTCGGATATTTAGTATTTTTCTTTTCTGATTTAATAAGACATAAAACGGAAGCAAATTTCTCATTCGAGCTACATCTTGAACCCTTACTCATCTGCATGGTTGCCGGACTGCTAGTAACTAATAGAAGTCAATATAGAGATGAATTTTCTAGGATGCTAGATGAAGTGGGTCCGGCAGTTTATCTCATGTTTTTTACTCTGATAGGCGCTTCCCTGAAATTATCAACCTTATTTATGGTATGGCCAATTGCACTGGCTTTGTTTGTGATAAGAATTGGGGCAATTTTTGTAGGTTCATTTACTGGAGGAATGATTGCAGGAGACCCAGTTAAATATAGCCGTGTGAGTTGGATGGCGTATATTACCCAAGCAGGTATTGGAATGGGATTAGCAACAGAAGTATCAGTTGCGTTTCCTGGATGGGGACAGGAATTCGCAACATTAATGATTGGAATTATTGTTCTTAACCAGATTGTAGGTCCTTCTTTTTTTAAATCAGCGATTAGATTATTAAAGGAAGCATTTCCTCTTCCCGAAAAAACTGAATTGGGAATTGTACATACTGCGATAATTTTTGGTGAAGATGGACAGGCTCAGGCGTTAGCAAGGCAATTACGTTTACACCACTGGCAAGTAAAAATGGCAACAAACTCTGATTTTAAAACAGAAGCTTTGTCTGAAATAGGAGTGGAGTTTCATAAGATGGAGGAATTTTCGCCAAATGAACTTCGTTTCATGGGTGCGGGTGGAGCAGGAGCTATTATTGGAATGCTTTCAGACGAGAAGAATTTAGAGATTTGCAAGATGTCCAATCAACATTTTGAGCTTGCTCATCTTGTGGTGAGGCTTAATGACCGTTCGAATTATGACGAATATAGGTCTCTTGGAGCATCTGTTGTTTCGCCTACAACTTCGATGATTAGTCTTTTAGATCATTTTGTAAGGTCACCTTCTGCTGTCTCATTACTTCTAGGGATGGAGAAGGACCAAGATATACTTGATCTGGAAGTAAGAAATTCAGATTTATTTCGCAAGTCAATTCAAGAATTGAAATTGCCAAAAGAAGTGCTCGTCATTTCTGTTCATCGCGAAGGAAAAGCATTGAATGTGCATGGTGATCTCCATCTTGAAGAAGGAGATATTTATACAATCGCTGGCAATGAAAAAGTGCTAGAGGAAATTTCTGTCAGATTTGAAAGTGACTCTGAGGATTTCTATCTTGGGAAATCAGGCGATCCTGCAGTTGAAATGGATATGTAACTAGATTTTAATGCATCGGAGAATAATCAGCAGGGTACCAAATATTTGAAGATTGAGAGCGTAGATATCCTTTTTGACCTTCTTTCCACCCCGTAATAGTATTTTCTTTTGAAACAGCTTCCATCATTTCATTCGCGTCTTTGAAGGGCCATATATGAATAAATTCATTAAGTACGCCCTGTTCAAATTCTCCGGCAGCATTAGAAAAAGCACCGGCTAGTGGAGATATTTTTTCTCTTTCTGCTAAATAATTTGACCAGTGTTTGTTCAGTTCTGGTAATTTTCCCGTTTGAAAATAATCACTGAAGATAAGATATACATTTCCCATTTTTCCAGTTTTTGGTTCTGATATAAAGGGAGAAGATCTCATTAATCTTGTCGTTTGATAAATAATCTTTTCTGCTTTTAACGGAGGCCACCATGATTGGCTTAATGTTTTGGTTCGTACTTCTTCCCTGTGAGCAGAATTTTCATATTCCCAAATATGTAAAACTCTATTTAAATCTCCCACAGCAGTATGGAAAAAACCTATGAGTCTTGATATTTTTTTTCTCTCTTCCATGATATTTCCAAAGTCTTGAACAGCTTCTTCGGAATCGCCTATAGTCATTGTGTATGTTCTGATCTCATAAATCATTTTTTCTCCATAAATTATTTTGTCTATCTTACCATGTTTTTTGTGATATCTTTATCTTACTTAAAAATAAGGAGCAAATATTGGACAATGCTATCTGGGCCACCTATTTCGATTTAGATACTTCTAACAGAGAAGATTTTTTAGAATGGACTATAGATAAATATTTTCCTATTTTACAAGAATTAATAGAACCTAAATGGATTGGAATGTATAAATCTATTCATCCTGGCGAGAGATTTGAAAAAATTTTAAATCGATTACATAAAGATAGCGATGTAGAAAGAGCTTCTGGAAGCGATTATATTTTATTGTTAGGTGCAGAAACTACGAGGTCATTTTACGATCCAAGCCCTAGAATGATTTATGAAAAAATGGGGAATGAAGATAAGCAGATATTAGATAAAAGAAAGAATGTGAAAGATGTAATTCTCACAGAAGAATGGCGCATAAATGGACCTGAATCTAGTAAAAGAGAAGTTGGGACTGTGCCTTCCCGTTTAATTCAAATGGGACGATATGATGCAAGAGAAAATGACGATGATTTGCAAGAGTGGTATGCACAAGAGAGAATGTTAGGTGTTTCAAGCACTTCAGGTTGTATAGGAGCAAGAAAAATGGTTGTGACAAATGGAAGTCCTAGACATTCAGTGATATACGAGTTTGTTTCTTTTGAAAGTAGGGAAGAGAATTATGTTGAACTAGAAGAGACGGAATGGACCAAATACGTTCATTCATATCTATTGCATCCACCAGGCTCTCCTTTGGTAGCAGAGAGAATCTATCCTGTTTGATTAAAAGCCTTTAGTAAGTCCTAGACCAAGAAAGATAGTGACCATCCCTATAACTACATTTACTGCATTTACATTCTCTAAGGTATTTAAAAGTTTTAATCTCTCTTCCGTTGTAGAACTTATAGTTTGACCGTTTCCTGCAGGTCCAATTCCTCTTGTAAGCCTAAGACCTATAGCAAAAAATTGAAAACACATTCCTATAACAAGCAAAAAAACCGACAGGAGTTTGCTTCCTAAAGGAACAAACAATTTAGAAAAAGATGGCCCCATAGATATCTTAAGACCAGTAAGATACCAAGCACCTGTCATAATTAGAGTTCCCATACATAATAAAATAAATGGATGATAAAATCTTAGGATAGATACGATCTCTCCTGCAAATTCTTCTTTGCTTAGTCTTTTTTTTATATTTCTAAATAAGACTGAGAAAAAAAGCATAGATCCTACTAATAGGGAAGATGCAATAATATGTACATAAAGTAACCAAAAGTAAGAAATAGACATAAAATTCCAAAATCAAAAAAAATTATTTAGAAAATTTGTAACATCTACGATTTAGTTTTTTCTTGTCTGAAAAATTCATCGTAAAGTTCAGGTCTTTGCCATTGCGATAACACTCCAGCTTTGGCAGCATTGTTTCTGGACGAAGAAGGTTCATCTTTTTGTTCTCTGAGTTCACGAATTCGACCAAGATCTATATCAACTAGGAACATCCCTGCTTGAGTGCTTTCAAAAATTATCTCTTCAGGAGTAGCAACAAGAGCCAAACCTCTTTGTTCTTTATTCATTAAATTTTGAGTAGAAATTACAACAGCAAGATTTTCTGTCGCTCTAGCCCAAAGTAAATTTCTCCATGTAGCCCACAATTTTCTTTTGTCTACCCCAGCTGGGAGAAAGATTATCTCAGCACCTCGAAGAGCTAAAGTTCTAGAAACTTCTGGCATGTAGACTTCGCTACACATAGCAAGACCAACCTGTCCATGTGGTGTTTCAAAAGTGGGGTACTCATTACCCGCAACATAATCAAAATCCCAAACTTCTCCACCTCTGTAAATCCAAGGACCGGGAGGATGTGTTCTTCGATAGGTCCCAGGAGGTCCTCCGTTTGGACGAGCTAGGTTTAAAAGATTATGGGCAGAACCTTTTTCATTATCTAAAGGTTCTATTGTTCCATATTGAACATATACTCCACATCTATTTGCTACTTCGTTCATAGCTTCAGTTGGATCGAATGTCGCAGGCATTCTAA
This sequence comes from uncultured Nitrospinaceae bacterium, assembly GCA_964456425.1. GTDB lineage: Bacteria > UBA8248 > UBA8248 > UBA8248 > UBA8248 > UBA3496. The sequence goes on from CAYWAX010000069.1 coordinate 6,887, forward strand.
AGGGACCTGGATATGATTCTGGAAAAGCAACAAATTCAGCTCCACCAGCTGCTGCATCCTCTACAAATTTTACGGCGTCTGCAACATTTTTTTCATCGTCTGGTGGCATATGAGTCATTGGTTGAACTACTGCAAGTCGAAAAGTACTCATAGTAATTTCCTCTATGAAAGATTATTGTTTTTCTGAATAAAGTATTCCGCCTGCAGCCCAGGAATCTCTTTCAATATCTGAAAACGTTACAGTTATGACTTCTTTGGGTGCACCAGAATGTTTGTTGATAGTATCAGTTATTTCCACCGCCATGGCCTTTTTTTGTTCTGCAGATCGTCCAGCTAGCAAACTTACCTGTACAATGGGCATATTATTTTCTCCAAGATTATAACTGAATAAATATTTTACTTAGGTCCGGCTTTAGTTATTTTGGATTCTACTTTGTCTTCGAAAGCCTTAAAATTTTCTCTGAAAGCAGCCGCTAATTCTGTAGCTTTCTTTTCGTATTCGCTTTTAGATTTCCAACTCTTTTTAGGGTCTAAAAGACTTGCAGGAACACCTTCGCACTTTACAGGAAACTCTAAACCGAAGAAAGATGTTTTTTTAGTAGGTATTTTGCTGAGTTTTCCTGAAATAGCAGCTTTTATCATTGCCCTTGTATATTTCAACTGGATTCTATCTACAGTTCCAGCAGAACCGCCAATCCAACCTGTATTGACAAGCCAAATTTTTGTTCGATATTTTTTAATCTTATTTTGTAACATTTCCCCGTACTCAGTAGGATGAAGAGGAAGGAAAGGAGCACCGAAACATGTACTAAATGTAGCTTCAGGATCGTTCACTCCAGCTTCAGTTCCAGCAACTTTTGCAGTATAGCCTGAAAGGAAATGATACACTGCCTGATTGGAATTTAGTTTGCTAATGGGTGGAATGATACCAAAAGAGTCGCAGGTAAGAAAAAATATATTCTTTGGATGTGATCCATTCCCCGAAAGTACACAATTGTCAATAAAATTCGTTGGATACGTGGCCCTCGTATTTTCAGTAATACTATCATCATCGTAGTCGATATTTCTTGTCTTTGGATTCACGATTACATTTTCTAAAACGGATCCAAAACGAATAGCATCCCATATTTGAGGTTCGTTTTCTCTTCTTAGATTGATTGTTTTTGCATAGCAACCACCCTCGAAGTTGAAAATTCCTGAATTTGACCAACCGTGTTCATCATCTCCAATCAATCTCCTGTCAACATCAGATGACAAGGTGGTTTTTCCTGTTCCAGAAAGACCAAAGAATAAGGAAGTGTCTTCTTTTTCACCCATATTTGCGGAGCAATGCATAGGGAAAATATTTTTCTGAGGTAATAAATAATTCATAATATAGAAAGCAGATTTTTTCATTTCTCCTGCGTATTCAGAACCACCGATTAATGCCATATTTTTTTCAAAATTTACAACTGTGAAATTGTTTTGGCGTAATCCTTCTTTTTTCCCACATCCTAAAAACCTACCAACGTCTATGACTGTAAATGGGTCTTTGTGAGGTCTGAAACTTTTGTTTGAAGGTCTTATAAGTAGTGTTTGGCAAAATAGTGAGTGCCATGCAAACTCTGAAATAACTCTCACCGGAATTCTGTATCTCTTGTCGTTTCCTACATATCCATCAAATATAAATATTTCTTTATTGTTTAAATAATTAGCAACTTTATTTTTAATTGTAATCCAATTTTTTGGGGATAATTTCTGATTAATCTCTCCCCACCAAATCTTTTTATTCGAAGGACTTTGATTAACAGTGAATTTGTCTTTAGGTGATCTTCCAGTAAACTTTCCGGTATTAACAACTAACGCGCCATTGTTAGCCAGAAAACTCTCGCCTCGACTGATAGACATCTCTGTTAAAGATGATATCGGGAGATTGTAATGAATATTCTTTATTTTTTTTGCCCCAAATCTTTTGAGGCCGCAAATTTCAAAAAGTGATTTGTTTTTCTCTGATTCTGAATCTGGCCCCTTTGAGGGTGTCTTCATTTACATCTCCATACGTTCGGCGCGGTTCGTTACTAATTGCTTAGCTATTACGGAATTTACCGTTAGATGATCAGGGTTGCAATAGGAAAGAGAAAAAAAATTCTAGTAATATAATTATAACTTATAGCTTTCATCCTCTTTTAAATTTCTTCTTCATTGCATTCTTTTCTTCCAGCAAATCCTTCTTTGATTTCATGCCAATGAGTGATAGTTTCTTCGTCCATCTTCCAGCATAGAAAGACTACCCTGCCATCTCTGAGAGAGGGGAAATCAATCAATCCTTTTGAAATATCCTTAAGTTCTATGTTGAGTTTATTTAGGTAATTTATGGTGTCATTTAATTCGAGAATATAGGAGTAATAATGTTTTAAATCTCCTAGAGTTCCTCCGCCTTTGTCTGCATTTTTTTTTAACTCTTCAAATTGGTTTGAGTAAGGTGCAATTTCTTCCCAAATACGAGAAATACTTTCAAGTTTAGGGCGCAACTCAGAAATTAAGGAACGAGCTTCTGCAAGGGTGTATAATTTGTTATTTTTCATTATTGTCTTTTTTGAAAAAAGGGGTTTTGATAACTTTTGCTTGGATATTCTCTCCTTCTGAAAAAATACTTATTTCTGTTCCTATATCCATTGCCTTTTTCTGTACGTATCCCATAGCAATTATTTTATTGGTAGATGGGCTAAAGTTGCATCTAGTAATAAATCCAACCTCTTCATTATTGAAATAAATTTCA
>CAYWAX010000070.1:0-9552 GCA_964456425.1 uncultured Nitrospinaceae bacterium
TCCATGACGATTTTCTTCTAATTGCGGAAGAATCATTTGGCCTAATTTATAATGAGCAGTATTCCTGGATGTTGCGAAAACATAAGCGACTTTCATGGTAAATCCTCCATTAATTAATTCAAGATATCTATAAATAACAATGATGTATATTAGTATAAAAAAAAAACGGAAGAGCAAATGCCCTTCCGTTTTTATCTGAAAACTAAAAATTTATAATTAAAATGAGTGTTTCATTTCAAAATACCATGCCCACATATCGTCTTTATCTGTTGTAGCGCTAGTAGACTTTCCATAGTCACCAGATTTCAAATAAGCATATGCAACCATTGCATAAAGACTTTTGTGTATTTGATATTTTAACGCAGCATCAAATTCAGTCCCGATATTTTTATCTGACACATATTGGGTTCCACCTGAAATATCTTGGGCAGAAGAGGATGAGTGAATAGATGAGATATTTCCGTCAAAGCTTAATTTTTTGGAAATTGGATGAGAAACAATAACTTCAAAAATTCTCATTCCATTTGCTACAGTTCCACCGCTTCCTGCACCAGTTGCAGATTCAATGGAAGAACCAATACCGATTCCCACATACCTTCCGTTTACCAACTGTGGTAAATCTGTATCACTCGCACCATCTGAATTCGGACTCGTATACCTATCGAGTTTGTTGTCATCATCTTGTGCTGTCATACCATGGGTTTGAGACGCATCCAGAGTTGAATCATCGCCGGATGTACTGAACAATCTCAATGTTACTCCCGTTTTTCCAACGCTTGTGGAAGCCTGAATATCGATCATATGTGCTTTTATATCGATATCAGATACCGAGGTCGAGCTTGTTGGATAATCTAATGTACCTTCTTGAAGCACATAAAGTGCAGATATATCAAATCCAGCGAATTTCGTGGATGCATTCACTGACCACCATCTTATATCTCGGTCAGGTGTTGCTGTTGTAGCGCCTCTATTATCTGATTCTAAAACAAGTCCTAATTGTAGATTTAAATTTGGGTTAACATCTTTAGAAACCCCGACGTAAAAGAGATCTGCATCGGAAGAACCACCCCAAGGACCTGCAGAACCACCTGCGCTACCTTCACTTATTTTTGTGGTCCAGGCCATCATTTCCATACCTGATACTTTTCCTGTGATTTGCCAACCCTGAGTACGGTTTGGAACTGGTGCCACTACTACTCCTTCCATAGTGTCGTAATCATCTCTACCGTACTGTAATCTTAACTTACTTCCTGGAAGGGCAAAATTTACATAGTGTCTATTTACCTTAGGAGCAGTTTTTCCTGAAGCCCAACCAGAGGATCCCAGATCCAATTCCCATACGGCTTTTACTTTTCCCCCTTCGGAAATAGCTGTAAAACGTGGGCGAAATAACATATCTGCTTTTTGATTTCCATCTTCGGATGTGTTGTCCTGATCAGCATTATCGTAAGATACGCCCCTGTAACGGTATGCACCCGAGAATTTAAAACTAGCTGCAAATACTTCAGGAAGCACAATAGCTAAGGCCAAAATAGCCATTCCAAAACTTAATAAAACTTTCCGCATTGCCAAACTCCTTTCTTTTTACTGTTTGCTTGATAGTTAAATTATATTATAAATATAACAAAATAATGTTGTAACTCTAACAATGATAAATTTCTCTTGAATTACTAGTATGTTTCTAATTTGTTACGTGTCTTCCACTAAATTCATTAAAAAGATGTGTTTTATAAGCATAAAAAAACTGCTACAACTTCTTAATATTAAAATCATAAATGTTATATTATAACATACGGTGTTTGTAAAGAATATTTTTCTATTACTTTAGAAGAAAGGAACGAATTTATGCGAGCAGTAATTCTCAAAGCATTTGGTGGGAGTGAGAATTTTGACGATGGAGAGTGGCCTGAGCCTATCCCTACTGCTGGGGAAGTCAAGATCAGGGCAAAAGCAGTTTCTGTAAATCCCACGGACTACAAAGCACGTCTAGGCGGAAATGAGGGTGCAGTACCTATTATTTTAGGGAGAGATACTGCAGGGATTATCGAAGAAGTTGGTGAGAATGTTGATCGTTTTTTCCCTGGAGATGAAGTAATGGCTTATCTTCCTCGCTTTGGAGATAGTGGAGGTAACGGGTATGCAGAATTTGTATGTGTTCCCCATGAATTTGTAGTAAAAAAACCTAGCAATTTGACCTTCGAGGAGGCAGCTTCGATTCCTTTGGTTTCATTAACTGCTTATGAAGCAGTTTCGATAAAGTCAAAAGTCGAAAAAAATGAATCTGTTTTTGTAGCAGGAGGTTCTGGAGGAGTGGGAAGTATGGCAGTGCAGATGCTTCGTTTTTTTCAAGCAGATCCTTTAATAGTTACAGCAGGCAGTGATGAAAGTGCGGTTTACCTTGAAGAACTCGGAGTAGAACCTGACAAAATTGTTCTTTATTCAGGATTATCTCTGGATGACGTATACGGAAAAGTTTTGTCGATGAATAATGGAAAGTTACCTAGAGTTACCTGTGATTTTGTTGGAAAGGAAATGAAAAAGCTTTGTATGCGCCTTGTTGATTTTCTTGGGAGAGTAGTTTCGATTGCTCCAGAAGAGGGAGCTCCTATAGACAACTTTTTTTCATCGAAAACAGGACCTATGTATACGAAATCTGCATCTTTTCACAGCGTTTTTTTAAGATCTCCTGTAAGAGGAGGAGGTCCTGATTACTACGGTGTGTATATGGAATCTCTGGAAACAATAAGGAATTGGCTTGCAGATGAAGTTTTAAAGCCTGGGAAGGTTGAAACAATTGGTCAAATGAACTCTGAAAATATAAGTCATGCCCATACTCTATTGGAAGAGGGACACGTAAAGGGGAAGATAGTTCTTACAGTTGAATAATCTTAATATTTGAAAGTTTATACAAAAATAAGGATGTGAGAATTCCTAGATTCTCGGGAAAATTTCAAGAAACGAAGTTGCTTATATTCGAAGAGTGAAGATAATGTTGTTTGAAGATAGTTTCACTCAATTTATTTTTTCTTTTTTTTAAGGAGTAGGTTTTGGAAAGAGAAAGCAAAGGAAAAGAGGATAGAGAAAATATTCCTGAAAGTCCTGTTGAGAGAAATCTTAAGCGAATTTTTGGCCAGATGAGTTTTGAGAAGAGTAATGTATACGAAGCTGGTACCAGAAATGATGGAGAAGAAAGTATGGATCGCTTAAAGACATTTTCTTCTAAGAAAAAAATTAGAGCAAAAAGAAGAGAAAGAAAAGAAAATAATGGACCGAATTATGTTCCTGGCCCTTAATTTTTTATAAGGTAGGTAAAAATTGAATAATGAGTATTATGAAAAATTTCTTCGCAACACTTCTCTCTCAGAAGTTTTAGAGAAGGTTAATGCTGGAGATAGGTTGTCTTTTGAAGATGGTTTAATTTTATACGCTTCAAATGATATTAATGCTATTGGATATTTAGCGAATAAGGTTCGTGAACGACTTCATGGGAATCGAACTTTTTACAATGTGAATAGTCATATTAATTACTCAAATGTTTGTGTCTTGTGGAAAGCCTGTAAATTCTGTGCTTTTGGAAAAAAAGAAGGACAGCAAGATGCATATGCGTACTCATTAGAAGAAATTTTTAAACAGGCAGAAGAACTAGGGAAAGGTCGTACGGAATTTCATATGGTTGGAGGACTTCATCCTGATCTGCCCTTTGATTATTATTTAGAGATGATTCACGGTATTAAGGAAATTCATCCTCATCTCCATCTAAAATGTTTTACTTCTACCGAAATACGTTGGATTGCGGATCATATCGCAAAGATGAGTATTGAAGAAACTTTAGAAACACTCGTTCGAGCAGGACTTGGTTCTCTTACAGGTGGGGGAGCTGAAATTTTTGCAGAGCCAACAAGATCAAAAATTTGTAAGGGAAAACAGTCTGCAGAGGATTGGCTAGAAGTTCACCGAATTGCACATAATATGGGTTTATCTAGTACCTGTACTATGTTGTATGGGCATATAGAGACGGATGCGGATAGAGTAGATCATATATTACAACTTCGAGAATTACAGGATGAGACAAGTGGTTTTACAACATTTATTCCACTGTCTTTTCATCCCGATAATACACAAATGAGTGATGTTCGTCCTTCTGGTGGCATTTTAGATTTAAAGAATTATGCTGTTAGTAGACTTTTATTGGATAATATTCCGCATATTAAAGCTTATTGGATTATGGTTGGTCTCCCGATAGCACAATTAAGTCAACAATATGGAGTAAATGATTTAGATGGAACAGTTGTTCAAGAAAAAATTTATCATATGGCAGGAGCTCAAACACCATCCGAACTAACGGTAAATTATATCCGAAATATTATTAGGGAAGTTGGTAGAGAACCGGTAGAAAGAGATACTCTCTATAATGAGGTGATTCGCGAAGGAGAGAAATGGGCAGTTCATGCTTAAGACTCGGAACAGTTCCTTTCATTAATGCAAGACCCCTTACATTCAGTCTCGAAAACAATGAAAATATTGAAATTGTTAGTTTTCCCCCTAGTGAACTATCTTCACTTTTAAACAAGAATGAGTTAGATGGTGCATTAGTATCTTCGTTTTCTTTATTTAGATTAAAAAATTCTAGATTTGTACCTAAAATTGGTATTGTAAGTAATGGACCTGTAGAAAGTATTCGTCTTTATTGCAGAAAACCCGCAGACACATTACAGGTTGTAGGTCTTGATACTTGGTCTCTTTCGGCTAGCAATATGTTACGAGTATTGCTGAAGCATCGGTGGGGTGTAGAGCCAAAATTCGTTCCTGTAAATCCTGAAATACCCCCCAAAGAAGATAAGGAATTAGATGCATTTCTTTTGATTGGAGACAATGCATTAAGAGAGCCACCAGGAGATTGTTATGTAGTTGACTTAGGAGATGAATGGACTGCATTCACAAAACTTCCTTTTGTATATGCAGTGTGGGTTTTTCCTGAAGGTAAAGGAAATTCTGATATTGCGTGTGAATTAATTAAATCAAAAGAAGAAGGAATGAAGAAACTAGAGGATATCATTTCTGTTCTCTCTAAAGAAAACTCATACATTGAACAAGAAGAGATACGTAATTATCTGACAAATTGTATTTTGTACGATCTGGGAGAAAAAGAAGAAGAAGGATTAAATTTATATTACGATTTTCTTCAGAAAGATGGTCTTGTGGAAAAAGGATGGATTGCTAGAAAGTTCTCTATTCCAGAAATTCGGTCATATAAAGAAGTGATTCAAAATGAAGGAAAAGATTCTGGATTTTATTATTCTAATTCCCAAGAAGATGAACAACTCTGTTTTAAATCTGTTTCCGATTTATCTTCTCTTATTAGAGAAAAGAAAATTTCTCCTTTAGACATTACACATTCTTTCTTAACACAGATAAAAAAAATAGATAGCAAATTGAATGTTTATGTGACTGTTACAGAAAAAGAGGTATTAAAAAAAGCCAAAAAAGCAGAGGAGGAAATAAGCTCGGGAAATTATCGAGGTCCTTTGCACGGCATTCCTTTTGCCGCAAAAGATATAATTAATACGGAGAAAATACTTACTACGAATGGTTCGAATTTTTACAAAGATTATTTTCCTGATAAGGATGCGCATGTAATAAGCTCTCTTTACAATTCTGGAGCTATCTTATTGGGAAAAGTGAATACTCATGAGTTTGCAGGCGGGACGACTACAATAAATCCATTTTATGGTACTACAAAAAATCCGTGGAATCTGGAGAGGATAGTAGGGGGTTCGAGTGGAGGTTCTGCAGCTGCGGTAGCTTCCTATCTGACCACTTTTGCTTTGGGTACGGATACAGGTGGTTCGATAAGAACTCCTGCTGGTTTTTGTGGTGTTGTTGGTCTTAAACCTACTCATGGAAGAGTAAGTTTAACCGGAGTTTGTCCAAATGTTTTGAGTTTTGATCATGTAGGACCCATGGCAAGAAGTTCGCAAGATATAGCTTTGATTCTTGAAAGTATAGCTGGTTACGATGCTCAGGATTCTAAGTCTAAAAATATTTCTGTTCCGGATTATTCTTCTACTATTGATAAAGGAGTCAAGGGTAAACGGATTGTTATCTGTCCAGACTTTTATAATCACTCTGATGTTGATTCTTCTATAAGAGAGAATTTTGAAAATGCATGTTTAATTTTTGAAACCTTAGGAGCGATTGTGGAGGAGATAGCATTTCCACATTTTGAAAAAATAATGAATATTTTTCCTAAAATAGCTGGCCCAGAGTTTTCAGAATTTCATAGGCCTTTTTTCGAAAAGGATCCAAAAGGTTATGGTGAAGACATATTAAAACGTCTTGATTGGTCTTTGAAAATTACAACAGATGAGTATGTTACTGGTATGCGTGAACGTAAAATCTTACAAAGAGAAATGGAAACATTTTTCGAAACATTCGATGTTCTAATTTCTCCAGCGCTACCATGTGTTGCTCCAACAATAGAAGGTCTGAAAACTAATATAGACAATGACGAAGTAATTTATGATTATTTGCATCGACCTTTTTTAACTCCTCATAATGTGACTGGATTTCCTGCATTAGTTACTCCTATGGGATTCGATCAAATCAATATGCCTACCTCTATGCAGATTGTTTCCGGTCCATGGAAAGAGATGAACTTATTACAGACTGCGTATGCTTTTGAAAAAGAGACTACTTCTTATAGAAATAATATTCCTAAAATTATACTTGAAGAGAATGGTTAGTTTTATTTTTTATGGCATAATTTTTTTCGTTATTTTTTACGTTATTTTTTACGGAGAATATTTTAACAATGACAGACAAAATATTTTATCAAGTAATAGAAAAAACATTGTCTGGAGAAAGATTGTCTCCCGAGGATTGTCTCATTTTATTTGAAAGTGATGATTTAGTTGCACTCGGTGCCGCTGCTGATCAAATGAAAGATTCTTTTCATCCAGAAGGTATTGCAACTTATTGTGTTGATCGCAATATAAATTATACGAATGTGTGCGATGTCTATTGTTCATTTTGTGCATTCTATCGACCTCCAGGTGGACATCCTGAATCCTATGTAAGAACTAAAGAAGAAATTAAAGAAAAGATAGATGAATTATATTCATTAGGGGGGAAACAGATTTTACTACAGGGAGGACATCATCCAGATCTTAGAATAGAATGGTATGAAGATTTATTTTCTTGGATGAAGAATGAGTATCCTGATCTACATTTACATGCATTGAGTCCTCCAGAGATTCATCATATTTCTAAGCTAGAAGATATGCCCTATGATGTAGTGATAAATAGATTACATCAATCTGGACTAGATTCTATCCCTGGTGGTGGTGGGGAAATTTTAGTAGATCGGGTTAGAAATAAAATTGCAAGACTAAAAGTAAATTCAGAAGGTTGGCTTGAAATTATGAGGGTAGCGCACAGTCTCGGTCTACGTTCTACTGCGACAATGATGTTCGGACATGTAGAAACACTAGAGGAAAGAGTGCAACATTTAAATTCTTTAAGAGAATTACAGGATGAAACAAAAGGATTTACTGCATTTGTTTGTTGGACTTTTCAGAATGACGGTTCGGCTACCCTCAAAGTTCCAACTGTTGGTAGTAGCGAATACTTAAAAACATTGTCTATTAGTCGACTTTTTTTAGACAATATTCCAAATTTTCAATCTTCTTGGGTTACTCAAGGGATGAAGATTGGAGAACTATCCCTTCACTATGGTGCGAATGACTTGGGTTCTACTATGATTGAGGAGAATGTCGTGAGTTCTGCGGGTACGACTTATTGTCTAAATGAGGAAGATTTAAGTGTAATGGCAAAAAATGCTGGTTTAGTCCCGAAGAGACGAAATTTTTTCTATGAATTAGTCTGATTTTTCTTTCATGAAAGAACCGAGTTTGGATAATCCCAAGGATACATTTCAACTTTGGACAGCCGATTTAGTTTGTCCGGTAGCGGATTCGCCTATAAGAAATGGCGCAGTTTTAACTTCAAAGGGTAAGATCTTAGCTGTAGGAGAGGAGGAATTTATTCGTCCTCGCAGCACTTTTGTAACTGAGACACACTTTGAAAATTCGATTCTTGTTCCAGGGTTAGTAAATTCACATACACACCTCGAATTAAGCGGAATACAAACTTCGCCATCAAAAATGTCAGATTGGATTCCAGAGTTGGTATCGCAAATAAAAGAGTGGCCAAGTCATCTTTTTCTCTCTTCCTCAAGAATTGGAACAGTTAATAGTATTTCTTCCGGTGTAACTTGCGTTGGCGATATTAGTATCTCCGGTGAGAGTAAAACTGCTATGGTCGATGCAGGAATGAAAGGTATCGTTTTTCATGAGTTTTTAGGAATCAATGCAAAAGAAGTAGAATCGATTTTTGATAAAAGAATGAATAGAATTACTGAATATAAGAATTACGAGGGAGAATCTAACGAATTTGTTCGGCATGGGCTTAGCCCCCATTCTCCATATTCTACTTCTGTTGATCTTTACGAAAAAACAGCATTTTATGGAAGTTTAAATAACTGGAAAGTAGCAACGCATTTTCTTGAAAGCCCAGAAGAATTACAATTTTTGGAAACGGGCGAGGGATCTTTTCAGACAATGTTTAGAAAGTTAGAAAGTGATATAGATTCTTTTGAGCCCTATGGGTGTAGTCCTATAGAGTTTTTTAATCAAAAAGGAATTCTTCAAAAAATTGATCTTGCTGTACATTGTAATCAGACTGACGAAAATGATTGGAGGTTACTACGGACAAACGGTGTGTATGTTTGTGTTTGTCCGCGGTCAGCATCTTTTTTTAACCATCAACTAGCAGATGTTTTTCGAATGAGGGAACAAGAGGTGATGTTATGTCTTGGGACCGATAGTCTTGCTAGTTCACCTTCTCTCTCTATTTTAGAGGAAGCGATAGCTTTACGAGAGGAGGATAGTTCAATAGAAGCAAGTGAACTTCTTATGTATTGTACTCTCTCTGGCTCAAGGGCTTTGGGATTTGAAAACGAAGGAGTTGGGGCAATCATTCCTGGAGGAGTGGCCGATTTTGCAGTTGTACAAGTACCTAAAGATTATAAATATATTGACTTAGAACATCTTTTTGACAAACGTTCGTTTGTTAGATGTACTGTTATAAATGGAATGATACGATTTGGAAAATAAATATTAATGAGTTTAAATAAGAATTTTATATTCAATTAATTGATGGACTAGATAGTCCAGAGAGGAGAATTTGTTCCGATGCCAAAAAAAGAAATGTTATTTGATAACTCTAATTGGAAGACTCGAAAGCCAAGATATGATGTTGCCGAAGCAAAAATGGGAAGAGTTCTCACTGTGAGAATGGCTCCAGGTGATGATCTATTTGGAACTACAGTGAAAATTTGTAAGGAAAAGAATTTGAAATCAGGTGTAATATTAAGTGTCGCCGCTAGTCTTAGAAAAGCTACTTTGAGAAACGTGTGGAAATTTCCAGAACCTTTTCCCATTAATGATGAATGTAGAATTTTTACCCCTATCAATGGTCCTCTAGAACTTTTGC